>NZ_CEXPNT010000004.1:0-118313 GCF_982709265.1 Candidatus Marivariicella framensis
CCTAATAACTCAAATACAATCGACACTGTTGTTGAAGTAGGCATTCCAATTGTATTAAAGAAATCTAGCAATAATATATCGGTTAACATTACTGCAGTAAAAATTAGCATAATTTCATCAAAATAAAATTCACCAGGATTAAAAATTCCTTTTCTGGCAACTTCCATTAAACCACTAGAAAACAAGGCTCCAAATGCTACACCTAGCCCTGCTAAAATCATTATAGATTTGAATGAAATAGCTTTAGAGCCTACAGCTGAACTTAGAAAATTAACAGCATCATTACTAACCCCTACTACTAAGTCTCCGCAAGCCAAAACTGCTAAGACAATTACTAATATTAAGTATAAGTTTTCCATAGTGTTTTTTTAAAAATGAATTTCAAATTGTAAGCGGTAAAATATTTTATCATCAGAAAACATTGAATCTTCATATGTCATATCTGATTGAATTTTTAATTTATGTTTCTCAAAATATTTTGAGAGGCCTAGGGTGTATTGAGTGATATCATTATTATTTGTTACGATTTTGTCAAAGTTGATATTTGTATATCTACCCGTAATTGCAATATTTGAAGGTAAAACATATCCAGACTGTAAGCTAATGGCTGATCCAACACTAACAAGATCTCCTGTTAGACTACCATCACTATTTTTTGAAAAAGCATCATTTGTATTTCTATCAGCATATTCCCCCATGAACGAAAAGCCGTTATATTTAAAATGAGAATTTATAAAAAATGTTTTGATATCTGTCTCAAACATACCATAATCCGTTGTCATGTATGAACCCATATTACTTCTTGTTTTAACAGCATTATTATTATAATCATATGCTACTCCTATAAGCAATTTAGGTTTTTTTTCTCTTCGAATATCATCCCCTTCATAATCACCATCACTTTTAAAGTTTCCAAAAGGGAGCAAATCAAGTCTTGCAGTATATTGATGTCCACCAATATTTCCTTTGGAAACATTTCTTCCTTCTCCTTGAGAAATAGCAAACGTTTCTTTTACAATAAATTTTTCATTTAAATTAAACTTATGTTTTAACTGTAATCCAAAATCTCTGTCGATATTAAATTTACTATTAAGAAGTGATCTATCAACTAAAGCTAGTTTTGAAGAGGAAATAACTCTTTCAATATTACCCGGAAGCTTTGCTTGCCCAAACTGAATACTCCAGTTTTTGTAAAAGTTCCATTTAACACTTGCATCTAAAATAATTCTAGGAGCATCTGAGGTAAAACTTGAGCCGCCTGCAATATCTCTATTTGACAATGCCAATTCAATTTTGTAAGTAAGACTTGGGTGATATGCGAAACCTTTAAATTTAAGACGTGACCTCCTAATTAAAGAATTAGACTCTGGCCCTGCATAAGAACCATCTTCTTCTTGCCATGTCGTAGATGTCAGATATTGAACTCTTGCAGAAAAGTTCATACTCCACGTACTATCTTTTCCTGAAATATTCATTAGCCCTTTTCCAAATTTTGGTGCAGATATCTGTTGTGCTTTAAGACTTATAGATGTAGCCAATACTACACAAAAAAACACGTGTTTTTGTCTTATAATCATTTATAGCTGGTTTTAAGACAAAAATCATGATTAATTATTTTTCTAATGTTTCCTTAATGTTAACTTTTCATTTCTTTATTAAAGATTTATTCCATATCCGATAGAAAGTGATCTTCCAATAGATAATTTATTTTGAAAATAATTTGAACCAGCCTGATAAGAAATGAATTCACTTCTCTGAGTATTATTTAAAATGTTTTTCACTCTAATTCTAAAAGTTTGATTTTTAGAGGAGCCTATCTTTTTTTCAAAAGTAAAATTTAGACTATTGAAAGGCATGGTATATATGTCAGGAGAGAATCCAATCCCAACCACTTGAAGAGTTTTTCCTTGAGTGTTGAAATATATACCTGAACTTATGTCATCTTTAGTATAATCTAATCCAAAATTAATTAAATATGGAGATTGTCCTTGGAGGTCCCTGTAGTCATTCATAGTCTCTCCTTCCCTAAGATTAGTTTGTCTTGATTCAAACTCACCTCCTGATGACTTATCCAATTTTTGACGAGCTTCAATTAAACTTGAGTTAAATCTAAGATTAAAAACTTCAGATATTTTTTTTCTAAACTCAAATTCTAATCCATAAACTTGAGCACTGCCAACATTTCTAGGTTGAAAGTTGTCATTAGCAGACACACTATAAGTTACAATTTCAATAGGGTCTTTAAATTTTTTATAAAAAGCACTTACGGCAAATAACTCTCCTGGTCCCCCAAATTTTTCATATCTAATATCAAAATTTTGAATATAAGATGGCTTTAAATTTAAATTTCCAAGAAAAACAATGTTATTTATTGGATCAAAAATCGTTGCATTTGATGCTTCTTTAAATGAAGGTCTAGCAATAGTTTTCGAATAAGAACCCCTAATATTAGTATTCTCATTTATACTATAAATAAGGTTGAGGGATGGATATAAATCGCTTGTGTCTATTATGGCTTCATCACGAAGAGAAATATCATTTTGATCAATACCTGTAAATTCTTGAATATAGTTTTCATAGCGAATACCTAGAACTAGCCTAAGAGATTTTGACATGTTAAACTCATTTGAAAAATAAAAAGCTGAGACTTCTTGATCACTGCTGTATATTGATGCGGGACCAGAGCCATTTAAAATATAACTACCAAGAAAATCATCCGTATTCCAAAGATTATATGGGGCTAAAATTAGATTAGCGTTTCCAGTAGCTATATCATCTACTCTTCCTCTAAATTTGATAAAAAATGTATTGATACCAAAGCCCCTATCCTTATATGAATAGAAGCCTCCAAATTTCATTTTTGCTTTACGCTTCATCAACGAATAATCAAAAATAAAATCAAGTTTATTCACCCAGCTTCTTTCTTCTAAATTTCTCCAAATTCTTGCTGGATCTCCAGTCTCAGATGGTTCAATTGAATATTCACCTTCTTCAAGCCTAAAGGGTGTATATCTAATATCTTTATCTTGATTACTATTTTTTGTTGGAGAAATCTTCCAGTCGGCAGTTAAGGTTCCATCAAAAAAGTAATGTTTACCAGATATTAAAATATTTGTTACTGATTTTTCATTATAGTCGAGAACATCTTTAATTTGAGTATTACTTGAATAAATATAACTTCCTGTGTTGTATAAACCTGATGCAGTAACTCCATTTTGAAGATGTAATATTTGAAATTTATATTTAGATTTTTCTCCCTTCAAACTTATCCCAGCCAAACCGCTTAATAAAACATTTTCCTGACTTAAAACTCCATTTAAACTTTCGCTTAACCTTAACTTGTTTATGGACTTATCCGAGTTTTTCAAATAATAATTAGAAATAAAATCATCATAATGCCTGAAGTCCTTGGAATAAGAAAAAGCTGTTATATAACCAATAGACTTTCCAAATAAATTAAATTGATTTCCAAAAGATAAATTAACATTATAATCAATTAAACTTTTTGATTGTTTAGCTTTTAAAATTGGATTAAAGCTGCTAGAAATATTATACAGTTTGGAGTTGTTTTCAACAGCTAGCGGAATTCTTCGATTTATGTCAAAAGGAATATCTCTAAGCCCACCGTCAAAACCTAACCAATCAGAATTAGATTTTTGGGCTTCCAAAAATGAATTATTAAAATGCATATTTGGATTAAACTCAGTAGAAACTGATAAAGACAAAATCTTTTCAGAGGGAATATCCTTTGTTATAATATCAACAATTCCACCAGTAAAATCAGCTGGAAGTTCTGCTGAAGATGACTTTAAAACAATAACTTGATCAATAGCGCTTGTTGGAAAAATATCAAATTGAATAGTATTTCTGTCTGGATCTAGTCCCGGGATATCAACACCATTAATTATTGATTTAGTATATCTGTCACCTAGCCCTCTAACATAAACATACTTTCCTCCTTGAACAGAAACACCTGGAACATTCTTAACAGCTTTTGCTAGGTCACTAGCGCCAATTTTTCTAAAATTTTGAGAAGAAATACCATCTAATAAATTAGCAGATCGTTTTTGAACACTAAGAATATTTTGTTCGGTATTTTTTAAGACACTGGAGGACACAATCACTTCATTCATTTGTTGAGAAGCAATACTAAGAGAGGTTGAAACCTCAACTGATTGATCTTCTTCTAAAATAACGTCTGTAACTACGATAGTTTCATAACCAATAAAACTAAATTCAACAGTGTATGATCCTGGAGCAAGTTCTAAACGATATAAGCCATCAAAATCTGAGGTTGTACCCTCCATAGTTTCTCTTACTAAAATATTTGCAAAAGGAAGTACATCTTGAAAGTCTTTATCTTTTATTGTTCCATAGATTTCAGAAGTTTGACCAATTATTAAATTTGAAAGAAGAACTAAGAAAATAAATATTTTTTTCATGTTTAAATAAAATAAAACCACCTTGGTAAAACCAAGGTGGTTTGGGACCCTTAAAAACCAGCTATAGTAAAAAAGGATCCGTTCCAATGTTTTTTTAGAAGTCAAGATTTGAGGTTTGTTTAGCAAGTGTCCATGTAAACACTGATGTATCAGCTCCTTGTCCATTTGATTGATTAGTAACTATTGAGAAATCGGATTGTATTATTGGAATATCTGAAGAACCTGATTTATCCAAAACTATATCATCTAGAGTTAGACGAGTTGTCCCAATATTAAATTCGAAATCTTCAAAAAGTATTAATCCAGAATCATAATTAGCAGAACCCTTAGTCTCATCAATTTCAATATCTGCTCCTGTATTTATATTAAAAACATACAGGTTAGATATTTTAGCTCGAACACCATCACGTAAGTCAGCTATTTCATCTGCTCCTGCTTTATATGTAATATTTGATAAAGTCATAAAAGTTGGATTAGAAGCTTGATAAGATCCTTCAGCTCCATCTAATTCCATAACATGATCTCCACTTTCGGTAGCTGAGGAGTCATTATTTCTTATATACACTAAATTGTTTAATGTACCAGAGTAGCCCTGATCTGTATCGAAACCATCATCGCCTACATGCCAAACAATAGCATTGGTAATATTAGTTTTACCTCCAAACATTTCGATTCCATCATCTTGGTTAGCATAAACTTCAATATTAGATATTGAGGTTCCAGTTCCTACCCCTCCACATGTAAGTCCATTAATTTCATTTCCTTCCCCAATATTTGCCCCACCGTGTCTTATAGAAACATACTTTAATACACCGGAGTTGTCAGTGTCATCCACTCCTCCATAAAGACCAAAAGTATCTTCAGCTGGAATTCCTTCAATTTGAGATTCAATTGCATCTCCATCAACAGAAATTCTAGCTTTACCCAAAATTATCAATCCTCCCCAAAGTCCAAAGTCATTTGAGGTAAGATTTTCTCCTCCTATTTGATTAACATTTATATTATCAGACTCAGCAGTAAAAATAATTGGAGAAGATTCTGTTCCTTGTGCATAAATTTTTCCTCCCCTTGCAATAACAAGCGCTGATGCGTCTTCAGGAGTGTTTGAGGCTCGACCTTTGATTACAGTACCTTCTTGAATATCTAAAATAGCTCCATCAGTTACAACTACTTTATCAACTAAAATATGTATTGAAGAATTTAGCCAAGTTTCATTTGAAGTTATCAATCCAGAGTGCTCTATGGTTTCAGGAACAGAGTTAACTATTGGCTCATTAGCAGTATTAGAGGCTAAAGCAGATTCTATTTGTGATTGAACTGCATTGGCAGCAGCATTTGCAGCTGTATTTGCAATTTCAGTTATAATTTCTTCTGGAATTGTTAAAAGCTCAGTGTCTTTATCACATGAACTTATAATTAATGATATTAAAGTTATATAAGATAGAATGTTTTTTTTCATTTTTAAAATTTTAATTAACTCCACAAACTTATTTAGAACAATTAGGTTAGACTTTACTTAATTGTTATCAATCACATCTTGTTTATTAATTTATTGTTAACAAAAATTACTTCACTTAGCATTTAATTAATGATGAAATTCTCTTTCATTATTCATACTTTTAAAAAAAGATTTTAATGAATTGGGAACAGTTACTATCACTAAAGCGTTTTGGGGATAACTATAAAAGATTAAGAATTGAACAAGATGAAACTCGTCTTGGCTTTGAAGTTGATTATGATAGAATTGTTTTCTCCTCCTCTTTTAGAAGTCTTCAAGACAAAACTCAGGTAATACCATTTTCAAAGACGGATTTTGTTCACACAAGATTAACCCACAGCCTTGAGGTTTCTGTGGTTGGAAGAAGTATTGGAAGGTTAGCCGGAAAACATATTTTGAATAAATACCCTCAATTAAATCAAACTTTTGGATACCAGCCAAATGATATTGGTGCAATTGTAGCTGCTGCATCATTGACTCATGACATAGGTAATCCGCCTTTTGGCCACAGTGGTGAAAAAGCTATCGGTTATTTTTTTGAACACGGTTATGGTAAAAAATATATTGATAAACTCTCTCGCCAAGAAAAAAATGATCTCATTTATTTTGAAGGTAATGCAAATGGTTTTAGAATTGCTTCTAAATCAATGGAAGGAATTCCAGGAGGATTAAGACTTAGTTATGCTACTCTTGGAGCTTATACTAAATACCCAAAAGGAAGTTTTCCGGAGATTAATTCAGGTCATGTAGCTCACAAAAAATATGGTTATTTTAAGTCAGAAGAATTATTTTTTAAGTCAATAGCGGAGGAATTAGGACTTGATAATAACAAACATTACCATAGACACCCATTAGCATTTTTAGTTGAAGCTGCAGATGATATTTGTTATACTATTATCGATTTTGAAGATGGAATAAATTTAGGCCTTATCTCAGAGGATTATGCATTAGAGTATTTAATTAATCTTGTTAGAGAAACTATTGATACAAAAAAATACAATAGTCTTACAAATCGATCTCAGCGATTAAGCTATTTAAGAGCCCTATCAATTAATACACTTATTCAAGACGCTGTTAGAATATTTAACGAAAATGAATCTAAAATTTTAAATGGTACTTTTATTTATGCTCTTATGGAAAAGAGTAAATATAAAGCTCAGATAGAGGACATTATTGGTTTAAGTGTTGAAAAAATATATAAGTCTCAAGAGGTAACTAATAAAGAGGTGGTAGGGTATAAAGTTATTTCCTCACTATTAAAAGCTTTTGTAACAGCTGCTGTAAATAGCTTTAACAATCAAATGAGTAGTTATGATAAGTTAATTTTAAGATTGGTGCCAGACGGAGTTCCTATTGTAGGTCAAGATTTATATGAAACCTTACTAAATTCAACATGTTTTATAGCTAGTTTGTCTGACGGTAAAGCGCATAAGCTATCTCAACAAATTAGTTAATTCTAGTTTTTTAATTTAACCTTACTCTATTTATGTTTTACAGATGGATTTTTTTTATTCTTATTATAGGTTTAACTCAATGGTATTCCTTTCAATGCATTAAAACATTTTCACAAAATAAATATTTAAGGATTTTATATATAAATGTATCTCTTTTAATTATTGTAAATTTTATATTTCAAATAATAAACTATGACAGATCTGAGGGCTTCACTCATATGATTAGTTATTCTCTTGGGTTTTTTATCTCACTATTCGTTTTTCAATTTATCATCATTATTGGTTTGATTTTTGAAGACATTATAAGATTTCCCCAGGCCCTATATTCATTTTTTAATCAAGGCATAACTGGACAAGATTTTTTTCCCCAAAGAAGAAAGTTTATTTCTCAAATAACACTTACTATAGCCTCTATACCATTTGGAGCTCTTTTATATGGAATGTATAGAGGAAAATATAATTATAAGGTATCCAGTTATGAGTTGGAATTTGATGATCTTCCTGTTTCATTTGACGGGTTTAAGCTTACTCATATTTCTGATATTCATTGTGGTAGTTTTGATAACCCCGAAAAAGTAAAGTATGGTATAGACTTAATTAATAAACAAGAGTCAGATGTTATAATGTTCACTGGAGATTTAGTAAATAATGTATCTAAGGAGTTGAACCCCTGGAAAGATTTATTTTCTTCCCTTAAAGCTGAACATGGAGTATATTCAATTTTAGGAAATCATGATTATGGAGATTATATGAATTGGGATAATGATCAAGACAAAATTAATAATCTCGATAACCTTAAAAAAATTCAAAATGAAATGGGGTTCAAATTATTACTAAATGAAAATGATTTTATAATTAAAAATGGAGAAAAGCTAGCTGTAATTGGTGTTGAGAATTGGGGGGCAGGAGGATTTAAAAAATCTGGAGATTTAAATAAAGCTATTGAAGGTGTTTCTAATGCAGATTTTAAAATTTTATTAAGCCATGATCCTTCTCATTGGAATAATCAAGTTGTTCCACATAATTTTATTTTTCCATTAACTCTTAGTGGACACACTCATGGTATGCAATTCGGAATTGATATTCCAGGCTGGATAAAATGGAGTCCAATTAAATGGCGTTATCCAGAATTTGCAGGACTTTATCAAAAAGCTAAACAGTATCTATATGTTAATAGAGGCTTTGGATATCTTGCATATCCAGGAAGAGTTGGAATGTGGCCGGAAATAACCGTCATTACTCTAAAAAAGAGAAAAATTGATGTTTAACTAAAAAAAAACTATTTTTGCCTTAAAGTCTTAAACATTAACTAAGATGTCTAAATTTGGCGAATTAATAGATGACAACCATCCTTTGCTATTGGTGTTTTACAATGAGGTTGACAATTTGTCATCTGCAATGCACCCAATTTTAAAAGATGTTGCTGCTGCAATGGGAGATAGCGCTAAAGTAATTAAGATAAATTCAGATAAAAACGAGAAACTTGCTCAAGCTCTTAGAGTTAAGGTTTTACCTACTTTAATGATTTATAAAGAAGGAGAAATGCTTTGGAGACAATCAGGTGAACAAGACGCTAACACATTAATAGGACTAATTAAAGATCACATTTAAATTTTATTTTTTAAATTCATCAACAATAGAGTTATATTCTGCTTCTATGTTTTTAGAGAACTCACTTTTATCACTTAAAAGAATCATTTCAGTAAAATAGCGGAAATCTAAAATTTCATTTTTAATTTGATCTGTATACCTGATTTTATTTTCATTAGAGAGACTAATAAAAACATTCAATCTTTTTTTATAAACACTTAATATTTTTAATGCTATTTTTTGTGCTTTTTCATCTGCCTTTGCAATATAATAGCCGTCAACTAAATCATATAAAGCAGTGTAATAGTCATATTCTCCATATAGAAAAATAAATGGTTGAGTAGATAGTATAAATTTATCAATTTCTGGTTGTAAAATTTCCAGATCTTCATTTACCAGTATTGCCTCTATTAAAGTTCGATATCTTTCAATTTCTGTAACAATTTCCTCTCCCATTCCATATTGAAAATCTGTTTTCAAAGAGGAGAAGTAATTTAAACGATCAGAATATTTATTAGAAATTTGCTTAACTAATTTTTGTGCTGATTTAAATTCTGAAATTTTATAATAATTATCAATAAAAGGAACCAAAAGACTATAATATCCAAATTTATCTAGTGGCATCTTTTCTTGGGCAAGATCAATTATTTCTTTAGCTTTTTCAGGTTTCCCTTCATAGATCAATTGTTCAGCTAACCGAGCCATATTGCTTCTAAAGCTTATACTGTTTTTTCTGGTTTCAGGATCATGATAAATTCCTGGATCGTTTGAGTTCCCCCAGCTCCATTGTTTTACGATGTCATACATTAAATCACTATCAATTCTGCCCATTAAATATGGATTATTAAGACTTAAAGGAGTTTTTATGGGGACTAACTTGTAAACTAACCCGTCCAATTGAAGGTATTCTTTCATCCAGATGTATTCAGAAGCTTCATAGCTGCCTCCGGTAAAATATATAGGTCGTGTCCAGTCATTATTAGCTAGTATGTCAAGCATTAATAATTGATTTTTAGTAATGCCTGTTATAGGTAGATCAATGTCAATATGTGAAACAATCATATCAGAATCTTTCAATGAAACAATTCCACTTTTTAAAACATTTTCTTTATTTACCGAGACGCGTATTTTGTTTGTTGGATAAAAAACCATCTCTTGCGTATTTTTTGGATAATCACTTGGACTTCCCCCAGATTGAGTAATTAAACTTTTGAATTTTGTTCTATCATCATCACTAGCTACCCAATTAATAAAATCTTTAATATCCCATCTTAATGAATCAGTTAGAGATTCGTATTTTATATAATCCCTTACACCATAAGCATATAGCTTATGTTTAAGTTGAGACTTTATAGGATTACTTTTATATGTTTTTCTCTTGGTCTGGTCTATATACCAGTCAGTGGCCAAAAGACTTGTGTTAATTGTGCGAACATCAGTTCTATATCCTTCAATTTCTTGAGCATACCAAAGAGCAAAAGTATCATTATCTCCAATTGTAAAAATAATAGCCCCAATATTTTCTTGAATTGATGACAGATAAGATTTTGCTATTGATTGGGCAGTATACCTGTTTGATCTATCATGGTCATCCCAGTTCTGGTATGCCATTAAAAATGGAACACAAATAAAAGATAAAAGTGTAATTATGGGTTTTAAAAACTTTGATCCGTTGTATTTTTTGAGATTATTCACTAATGATAAAGCACCAATACCAATCCAAATTGAAAAGACATAAAACGATCCAACTAAAGCATAATCCCTTTCCCTTGGTTCAAATGGGCGCTCATTTAAATATATTTTTAAGGCCAGTCCAGTAAAAAGAAAAAACAACAAAAGAACCCAAAACTTTTTGGGATCTTTCCTGTACAAATAAAATAAACCAATAAACCCTAATATAAAAGGGAAAAAGAAATATGTGTTTCTTGCTTTATTATTAAGCGCATCGTTATTTAATTCATTTTGATTTCCAAGCCTTATAGAGTCAATAAAAGGAATTCCACTAATCCAATTTCCATCAAGAGGAGTATAAGTTCCAGCAACATCATTTTGTCTTCCAGTAAAATTCCACATAAGGTATCGCCAATACATATAGCCAATTTGATATTCGAAAAGAAATTGTAGGTTGCTTAAAAAAGAGGGCTTCTCAATTATTAAATAACGACCAAATTTCTTAAAAAAATCATGATAATCCTCTCCAGAAAACTTTCCGTCCTCTGCATCATATTTGAAATCATTTACTTTTTTAACTAGCACCTCGTTTGAACGATATTGATTATCAAGTTTAAAATCAAGAGGCTTTGTAAAATTCATATAATTACCGGCATGTTCAGTACTCCATAGTCTTGGTAAAAGCCCACTTTGCTTTGAATTTGAGTTTATTCTTGCATTTTCCCAATTGTTTACAATAATGTACTTATTGATTTTTTCATCGCGTTCATATTTGGGCTTATCATCTTTGTATGGTTTGTCATCATCTTGACCAACATACATGTCGGAAAAAAAAGGGCCATAGAATAGTTTAGTTTCTGGATATTGTTCTAGGTTATAATATGCTAAAAGTAACCTTGCGTCTGATGGTGAATTTTCATTTATAACTGTATTGGCATTAGCTCTAATTGGAATCATTACCCATGAAGAAAACCCTAACAAAATAAAAAGAATACAAAGTAGTCCTGTGTTAGTATTAACCCATTTTTTTGTTTCAGTATATTTTAGAGAAAAATAGAAGAAACTTATAATAATAAATGCTGCAATAATAGTTCCGCTATTAAAAGGAAGACCAATTTCATTTACTACATAAACTTCAGTATTCCCAAAGAAAGATAGAGTTAAAGGAAGAAGAAGCTTAAAAATAAAAAGCAGAATGGTTACTGATATAATATTTGCGGCTATAAAACCCTTTAATGTTATTTCTTTATAGTTTTTAAAATAGTAAAGCATACCAATTGCAGGGATGGTTAATAGTCCCATAAAATGAACACCAAAAGACAGCCCTATTAAGAAAGCAATTAGAAGAAGCCATTTGTCTCCTCTTGGTGTATTCATTTCTTTTTCCCACTTCAACGCTAAATAAAATAAAATTGATAAAATTAATGTTGCCATTGCATAGACTTCTGCCTCTACAGCATTGAACCAAAAGCTATCCGAAAAACAAAGTGCAAGAGCTCCAATAGTAGCACTACCAAAAAAAGTAAACTTATCTATTAAAGTTTTATAAGTCTCAAACTTAAAGATTTTATCAAATAACAGTGTTATTGTTAAAAACAAAAATAAAATTGTAAATGCACTGGATAATACAGACATCAAGTTCACCATAAGGGCAACTTTTTCAGGATTTGGAGCAAATAAAGCAAAGAAGGCTCCAATCATTTGAAAAAGCGGGGCTCCAGGAGGGTGTCCTATCTGCAATTTCGCAGCAGTTGAGATGTATTCGCCTGCGTCCCAAAAACTTGCAGTAGGCTCCACAGTGAGACTGTATGTTATGAGTGCAATTAAAAACACTAATAACCCAAAAATCTTATTCCAAAAAGCAAAAGGTTTATTTTTCATTAATTAATTCTTGGATCACGAAAATACGTATTAATAACAAATACCATAATTTAAAAAGATATAAGTATTGATAAAAATCAAAAAATAAATCATAAATCGGATGATTTATTTGGAAGATGGAATGTTTCGGTTAAATTTGCAATCCAAATGGCCTATGGTGTAACTGGTAACACGTCTGGTTTTGGTCCAGAAGAGTCTAGGTTCGAGCCCTAGTAGGCCAACAAAAAAATTTAATTATTAATAATGGGTGTAGGTGGAATTGTTATAGCAACTGTATTTGTATGTTTGTTAATAGGGGTTATAATTGAAATTAAAGAAAGATTCTAACATTATAAACCACTTATGTAGCTCCCCAGGCTATCTTTAAATTCAAATCCTTCTAGACTTCTATATTTATTTAATTTTTTATTAGCTTCAAGCCCCCAAAGTAAAAATTCCATTACAAAATATTTATCTTCTTCTTTAATGTCTGGTTGATATTTTTTTATAAGATCACTTAGTGGCTTTATACCATCTAACGTACTCTTATATTCTTCATCGTTAAAACAGTCATCTATATATAGCTGGTTGTCATTAAAGAACCAAGCTAATAATTTATCATAAGGAGCTTTTGAATCAGGTTTTTCTAATTTTCTAATTTTTGGAAATAATTCAGGAAAAATAGTTTTTATTGCTTGAGAAATAAGGTAATATGAAATTTGTTCCGCACCTTCTTGTTCGCCTTCGTATACTAATTCTACTTTCCCATTTATGGATGAAATAACACCTGAAAAGTCAGTTAGTCTAATGAAAGTCTTATCATCGTTATTAATTAATGCTCTTCGTTCAGCACAACTAACTAAATTTTCAAATGATGTTATGCTCATTCTGGCACTAACTCCGCTTTTAGAATCTATATAATCACTTTTTCTTGCTTCAAATCCAATTTGCTCCAAAATATCAAATGCCAGTTCTGGAATATGAATATTGTTAGATTTTAAAATTGCTTTTTTTGATTCTTGCTTAGTTATTTTTTTTGCTATGGAGCGATTATGAGGATAGTGAGTCAAAATTTGTGATCCAATTCTATCCTTAAGAGGAGAAACTATACTTCCTCTATTAGTGTAATCTTCAGGATTAGCAGTAAAGATAAATTGAGTTTCTATAGGGAGTCTTAATTTAAATCCTCTAATTTGAATTTCTTTTTCTTGGAGAATAGAAAACAAGGCAACTTGAATTCGAGCCTGAAGGTCAGGTAATTCATTTAAAACAAAAATACATCTATGTGCTCTTGGAATCATCCCAAAATGTATAACCTTTTCATCTGCATATGATAGTTTTAAAGTTGCAGCTTTTATAGGATCAACATCTCCTATTAAATCAGCAACAGTTACATCAGGTGTAGCAAGTTTTTCAAAAAAACGTTCACTTCTATGCATCCATTCTACAGGGGTTTTACCCCCCATTTTTTTTATAATTTCTTTTGCAAAACCTGATATAGGATCTAAAGGATCATCATTCAATTCTGACCCTTTAACAACAGGCACCCATTCATCTAACAAATCAATCATTTTTCTTGCCAACCTTGTTTTTGCTTGTCCTCTAAGTCCTAATAAATTTATATTATGGTTAGAGAGTATGGCTCTTTCGACATCAGGAATGACAGTGTTATCATAACCTATAAGGCCACTAAAACTTTTTTTATTAGCCTTTAAATTTACTTTCAGGTTATCAGCTAACTCTTCTCTAATGGTTTTAGGCTTATAGCCTGATTTCTTTAACCCTTCTAAAGTGATAATTTCTTTCATATTTATTTATCGTAACTTTTTTTTTCTATTTTTTTCATAATCTTCAAATATCATTTCTCCCAAATTATTTAAACCAGTATAAAATGCTTTGCCTAAGTTTATTTCAGTAAATTTTTTCACAAATCTTTGAAGGTAAGAGTCGCTTGCGATCATAAAAGTTGTAATGGGTATGTGAACTTTTCTTGCGTGTCTAGCCATATTATAACATAATTCTAGAATTTTTTCGTCAAGTCCAGCACTGTTTTTATAATAATCTCCATTAGATAATTTTATACAGCTTGGTTTACCATCAGTTATCATAAATATTTGCTTATTTGTATTTTTTCTTCTTCTAAGTAAATCCATTGCTAATTCAAGTCCAGCTACTGTGTTGGTGTGATAGGGTCCCACTTTTAGATACGGCAAGTCCTTAAGTTGGATAGTCCATGCATCATTTCCAAAAACAATTATATCTAAAGTGTCTTTTGGGTACCTTGTAGTTATTAATTCAGAAAGAGCCATTGCTACTTTTTTAGCAGGAGTAATCCTGTCTTCTCCATACAGTATCATACTATGACTTATGTCAATCATTAAGACTGTGCTCATTTGAGTTTTATGTTGAGTATCTTCTATAACCAGATCATTTTGAGTCAATTCAATATCCCCAAGCACTGAATGAATTTGAGCATTTTTTAGACTTTCAGTAATAGAAATTCTCTCAACTGAATCTCCAAATTGATAGGCTTTTAACTCACCAGTTGTTTCTTCTCCCTGACCACTTTTTTTAGACTTATGATTTCCTTGACTAGACTTTTTTAGTTTGCCAAAAATTTGTTTTAAAGCATGCTCTCTTAGTAGTTTTTCTGTTTTAGCAGTTAAACTTCTTCCTCCAGTTCCTTTTTTTGGATTTACTTCTTCTTTTACAAAACCTTTTTTCAAAAGATCGTCAATGAAATCATCTATAGTGTAATTTTCATCAGTTAATTTATATTCTTTATCTAACTCTCGCAACCAATCAATTGCTTCATCAAAATCTCCAGAGGTATGAGTGATTAATTCTTTAAAAATATCGAATAGCTTTTCAAATGGTGATTGATTTTTGAGTTTGTATTTTGAAAAAATTATTCCTGAATTAAGCAATTTGGAGCTCATTAAACTAGTCTTGAATTAAGAAAAACAAAGGTATAAAAAGAATACTATTTAACAGAATTGCATTTTTATTAAAAAAACCTATATTTGCAGTGCAAAACGGAATTTTCTGAAAGGCGACCTAATGGTCCCCTTTTTTTTTAAATGAAATTTAAGGTTCAAGTTGAAAATTTATTAAGTAAGTCTTTGGAAGAAAACCCAAGGCTTTTTCTTATTGAACTAAACTTCACTAATGATAATAAAATTAAAATAGTATTAGATGGTGATGATTCGGTTTCACTCAAAGATTGTATTAAAGTCAGTAGGGCTATAGAGCACAATCTAGATAGAGATGTTATAGACTTTGGGCTTGAAGTAAGCTCAGTTGCTGCCAATGAACCATTAATAAAGAGAAGACAGTATTTGAAAAACATTGGCAGAAAACTATCTATAAAAGATGTCACAGACACGAAACACGAAGGTATTTTGAAATCTGTCAATGAAAGTGAGATTTTGATTGAATGGAAAGAACGTCAACCAAAAAAAATTGGTAAAGGAAAAGAAACAGTAGTAAAAGATAAAACTTTGAGTTTTTCAGAGATAGCTCAATCAAATGTGATTTTAAAATTTTAAAGTAAACAGAATGGAAAATTTAGCATTAATAGACTCGTTTTCAGATTTTAAAGATGAAAAATTAATTGACAGAGTAACCCTTATGGTTATTCTTGAAGAAGTATTTCGCAATACTTTGAAGAGAAAATATGGATCAGATGAAAACTTTGATATAATAATTAATCCTGATAAAGGAGATTTAGAAATATGGAGAAATAGAGTTGTTGTTAAAGATGGAGAGGTAGAAGATTCAAATCAAGAAATTGAACTTACTGAAGCTCAAAAAATTGAAATTGATTTTGAGGTTGGAGAAGATGTTTCTGAAGAAGTTAAGCTTATTAATTTGGGAAGAAGAACAATTCAAACTTTGCGACAAAACTTAATTTCTAAAATATTTGAACATGACAGTACAAATGTTTTTAATCACTTTAAAGACAGGGTTGGGGATCTTTATACAGCTGAAGTTCATCATGTTAGAAGTCGTGAAGTTATTCTTCTGGATGATGATGGAAATGAAATTATCCTTCCAAAAGACCGTCAAATTCCAAATGATTTTTTCAGAAAAGGAGATAATATAAGAGGGGTAATAGATTCTGTTGAGCTTCGAGGTAATAAGCCAAGAATAATTCTTTCTCGAACGTCTCCTATGTTTTTAGAAAAATTATTTGAACAAGAAATACCTGAAGTTTTCGATGGCTTGATTACAATCAAAAAAGCTGTTCGTATTCCAGGTGAAAAAGCTAAAGTAGCTGTAGATTCTTATGATGACAGAATAGATCCTGTTGGAGCATGTGTTGGCATGAAAGGTTCAAGAATTCATGGTATTGTTAGAGAACTTGGTAATGAAAATATAGACGTTATTAATTACACGAATAATTTGCAACTTTTCATAACTCGTTCATTAAGTCCAGCCAAGATAAACTCTTTAAAAATAGATGAAGAATCTAAACGAGTTCAAGTTTTTTTAAACCCTGAAGAAGTTTCAAAAGCCATTGGTAAAGGAGGGTTTAATATTAGATTAGCTGGAAAACTCACTGGATATGAAATAGATGTATATAGAGAAGGTATGGAGGAAGACGTAGAGCTAAAAGAATTTACTGATGAGATAGAAAGCTGGGTGATTGAAGAATTTAAAAAAGCAGGTCTGGATACTGCTAAAAGTATCCTTGAATTATCTCAAGTAGATTTATTAAAAAGAACCGATTTAGAAGAGGAGACTATTAATGAAGTACTTAAAATTTTAAAAGAAGAATTTGAAGAATAATATTAGATAATAAACGCTATTATTTTTTTTTAACTTTGACAAGCAAATAAATCTATGGCTGAAAAAGCAAGCATTCGATTAAATAAAGTTCTGAGGGAGCTAAACATTTCCCTAGACAGAGCTGTTGAACATTTATCTTCTAAAGATATTCAGATTGAAGCACGTCCAACAACTAAAATTTCTAATGAGACTTATCAAAGTCTATTGGATGAGTTTGAGACTGATAAATCTAAAAAAGACGCTTCGGCTGAAATTACTGAAGAAAAAAGAAAAGAAAAAGAGCAGCAAAGATTAGTTCAAGAAAGAAAAGAAAAAGAAAGGTTAGAGCTTGAAATAAAAAATCAAGAGATAATCAAAGCAAAAAAAGTTGAGCTAGAAAAACCTAAAACAGTTGGTAAAATTGACTTGAAAGATCAAAAAGTTAAAAAATCTTTAAATCCAGGTTTACAGTCTAAAGACAAAACTAAAATTAATAAACCATCAATTTCACAACCCAAAATAAATAATGTTTCAGGGTTAGATAAAAATAAAGAATCTAAAATCAAAGAAGAGGTTTTAAAATCAGTTAAACCAATTCCTGACATTAATAATGACAAAAAAAAGGATCAGGATGTTGTAACAGAAGAGGCTCAGCTCAATAAAAAAATAGAAACTCAATACCGAAAATTAAGTGGTCCCAAAAAAACAGGTCAAACCATTAATTTAGATAAAGTAAATCAAAAAGAAAAAAATGTTGAGGATGCTAGAAAAAAGAAGCGAAAAAGAATAAGTAAAGAATCTCCATCTCCAACAAATAAAAATCAAACTTCCAACTCAGGTAAAAGATTTCAAAAAAACAATCGTCAGCCTCAAGTTGCTAAAGTTGAGCCAACAGAAGAAGAAGTTCAAAAACAGATTAGAGAAACTCTTGCTAAGCTCCAAGGAAGATCAAATAAATCTAAGGGAGCAAAATATAGAAGAGATAAACGTTCTCAGCATCGTGAAAAATCTGAAGATGAAATAGCTCAGCTTGAAGCTGAAAGTAAAACAATTAAGGTTACTGAATTTATAACAGTTGGAGACGTTGCTACATTGATGGAGCTCAGTTCAACTGATATTATTTCTGCCTGTATGTCTCTAGGAATAATGGTGACTATGAATCAAAGATTAGATGCGGAAACTTTAAGTATAGTTGCTGATGAATTCGGATATAAAGTAGAATTTGTTAAAACAGATTTAGAAGAAAATCTTGAAGAAGAAGAAGAAGAGTTAGAAGAGAATCTTTCACCAAGAGCTCCTATTGTAACTGTTATGGGGCATGTTGATCATGGAAAAACATCTTTATTAGACTATATACGTGAAGAAAACGTCATAGCTGGAGAATCTGGAGGAATAACTCAACACATTGGAGCTTATTCAGTTGAGCTCAAGGATGGTCAAAAAATCACTTTTTTAGACACACCAGGTCACGAAGCTTTTACTGCTATGCGAGCCAGGGGAGCTCAGATAACTGACATTGCTGTAATAGTAATTGCTGCAGACGACGACATTATGCCTCAGACCAAGGAGGCAATAAGTCACGCTCAAGCAGCATCTGTTCCTATAGTTTTTGCTATTAATAAAATTGATAAAGAAAATTCAAATCCAGATAAAATTAAAGAAGCGTTAGCTGGAATGAATTTGATGGTCGAAGATTGGGGAGGAAAAGTTCAATCACAAGATGTGTCTGCTTTAAAAGGAACAGGAGTTTCTGAATTGTTAGAAAAGGTTCTTCTTGAGGCTGAATTACTTGAGCTCAAAGCAAATAAGAATCGTCGCTCTAAAGGAGCGGTTGTTGAAGCTTTTTTAGATAAAGGAAGAGGGTATGTTTCTACTGTTCTTGTACAAAATGGAACTTTAAATATAGGAGATTATATTCTAGCGGGTAAACAAAGTGGTAAAGTTAAAGCTATGTTCAATGAAAGAGGGAATGATTTAACTAGCGCCTTGCCTTCAACCCCTGTTTCAATTTTAGGTCTTGATGGAGCTCCTCAAGCAGGAGACAGTTTTACTGTCTTAGAAGATGAGCGGGAAGCAAAACAAATTGCTGCCAAAAGAACTCAATTGTTAAGAGAGCAAAACGTTCGTACCCAAAGACATATAACTCTTGATGAAATTGGACGACGTATAGCTCTTGGAGATTTCAAAGAGTTGAATATGATTTTGAAGGGAGATGTTGATGGTTCAGTTGAAGCTTTAACGGATTCTTTACAAAAATTATCTACTGAAGAAATACAGGTTAATATTATACACAAAGGAGTTGGAGCTATTACTGAGTCGGATGTTTTGCTTGCTTCTGCTTCTGACGCTATCGTTATAGGGTTTAATGTTAGACCCATGGGTAACGCTAGAGTGATTGCAGATAAAGAAGAGATTGATATTCGTTCATATTCTATCATCTATGACGCGATAAACGATGTTAAGGATGCGATGGAAGGGATGCTGTCTCCTGAAATGAGAGAAGAAATTTTAGGAAATGCTGAGGTTAGAGAAACCTTTAAAATATCAAAAATTGGAACAATTGCAGGCTGCATGGTTACCTCTGGAAAAATTCTTAAAAAATCTGGAGTTCGTATAATAAGAGAGGGAGTTGTTGTTCATGTTGGAGAGTTAACTTCACTAAAAAGATTTAAAGAGGATGTCAAAGAAGTTGCAAAAGGATATGATTGTGGACTTCAAATAAAAGGCTATAATGACATTAAAACAGAAGATGTGATTGAGTTCTACCAAGAAGTAGCAGTTAAAAAGAAACTATAAAGGTTTTTTTGGTTCGATTAGGAAAGCTGCAGGATATACTTTTTTTATCAACTTCAAAAGATCGATGGCTTTCCTATAGTCTCTAAAGGGGCCCATTTGAACTTTATAGTTTGGAGTCTCAAAAGAAAGATTTGTCATTTCCTCTGGAAATTTTAAAAGTATACTTTTTTTAATTTCCAATGATTTTTCATATTCTCCATTAAATAGTTGAATATTGTAAAACTGAGTAGCGTAAATATCTTTATTTATTTTTGTTTTTAATGATATCAATTTTGAAATCAAGCTATCTTGTTCAACTTTAAAAAAACTTTCTTGAGACCAAGAAAAAAAGTAAGTCATTGATAATAAAACTGTTAATAATAAAGATTTCATTTTTTTTGAGTGTTTAGCAAATGAACGAAAAAATGATTTTCATCGCAAGAAAAATATATAAATCATCTATATAATTTAGAATCAATATAAATTATATATTTGGTATTATAAACCTCCAAAAACCTTTTAGCAAAAGGTCTAACTGCCTTACTTTTGCACAAGATTTTGAACTATATTTTGCAAAAAACGTATCATACATTCTTTGTGTCAAAGTTAAGCCTAATTACCTTGGCTTTACCTCTAAAAGCTTCTATACTTGTTTTTGCGATGTTTTCGCAGTTTCTATTTGCTCAGGAACCCGATCCTGTTTTAGGAAAAAAACTTTTTAACTCCAATTGTGCTGCCTGTCATAAAGTAAACAAAAAGGCAGTTGGGCCTGCTTTAAGAGGTGCTTCCACAAAATATGAAAAAGAGTGGCTCTATAGTTGGATTAAAAATAGTTCAGCTATGATAAAATCTGGTGATGATCAGGCTGTAGCAATCTGGGAAGAATATAATAAAAGTGCAATGACTGCATTTCCTCAGCTTAGCACAGATGACATAGATAATATAATTGCATATACTGATTACATCCCTCCCGCACCAGCAGTAGTTGCAAGCGATTCGAATCAAACTACAAATTCAAATTTAAGTTCGGGCATAGCAAATGAAATCATTCTTGGAGCTTTAGGTTTTGTTTTTATAATGTTAATATTTATGCTAATCTCAGTTCGTCGAACTTTACTAAGAATAGCTATAGCTAGTGGTGTTGATATAACCCCTCCATCTAAACCCAAACGAGTTCCAATTTGGAAAGCATTTGCGCAAAATCAATTTATTGTTTTTGTAAGCGTGATTCTGCTTTTATTGAGTAGTGCTTATTATGCTTATGGGTTTTTAATGCAAGTCGGAGTTGATCAGGGATATATGCCAGTTCAGCCAATTCATTATTCTCATAAAATCCACGCAGGAGTTAATCAAATTGAATGTAAATACTGTCACTCATCCGCTAGAGTATCCAAACATTCTGGTATTCCATCATTAAATGTTTGTATGAATTGCCATCAAAATATTGCTGAATATAATGGAGAAGAAGATCTTGATAATGGATATACAAAAGAGTTCTACACAAAAGAAATTAAAAAACTTTATGCAGCTGTAGGTTGGGATGAAGAAAATCAAGTTTATACAGGAAACACTGAGCCAGTAAAATGGGTTAGAATTCATAATTTACCAGACTTCGTATACTTCAATCATGCACAGCATGTCATGGTAGGTGAGGTGAAATGTCAAACATGTCATGGTCCTGTCGAAGAAATGGAAATAATGTATCAATATTCACCATTGACAATGGGGTGGTGTATAAATTGTCACAGAAAAACAAATGTTAAAGTTGAGAATAATGAGTATTACACAAAAATTCATGAAGAATTATCAAAAAAATATGGAGTTGAAAAACTCACTGTTGCTCAAATGGGAGGTTTAGAATGTGGAAAATGTCATTATTAAACAAAGAAATATAAATTCAGCTTATGGCTACAAATAAAACTTATTGGAAAAGCATTGATCAACTTGATCAAGATAATTCAATAGTTGCAAAACTTGAGCAAAATGAATTTCCTGAAAAACTTCCTCAAGATTTTAAAAAGGATGACTCAAAAATTGAGGATAGTTCATCTTCAAGACGTGATTTCTTAAAATATATCGGATTTTCAACTGCAGCTGCTACTGTTGCTGCTTGTGAAGGTCCAGTCATAAAATCTGTGCCATACGTTGTTCAGCCTGAGCAAATTATACCGGGAGTTGCTAATTTTTACGCAACAGCAATAGCCGATGGATATGATTTTGCTTCAGTATTAGTTAAGACAAGAGAAGGAAGACCAATTAAAATTGAAAGCAACCCAGATTCACCAATTTTAGGTAGTGCAAATGCAAGAGTTCATGCTTCAGTTTTATCGATGTATGATTCCCTTCGTCTTAAGAGTCCAAAATTTAATCAATCTGACATTAAGTGGGGCAGTTTTATGCTTCAGTTTAAAGAAAAGTTAAGATTATTTAATAGCAGTAAAAAACCTTTAGTTTTGTTAACCCAAACTTTTGCTAGTCCAACAACTCAGGAGCTAATAAACAAATTAATAGCTAAGTATTCAAACATTAAGCATGTAGTTTATGACACCATATCTGAATCTTACGCATTGGATGCTTATGAAAATATTTATGGAACAAGAGGCCTTGCGGATTATGATTTTTCAAAAGCAGATACAATTATTTCTATAGATGCAGATATTCTTGGAGATTGGCAGGGAGGTGGTTATGATGTTGAATATTCAAATGGAAGAATTCCAAAAAAGAATAATGGTAAGTTTAAAATGTCATACCATATGCAGTTTGAATCTAACATGAGTCTTTCTGGGGCAAATGCAGATAAGAGAATTCCTGTTACTCCTGTAAGTCTTAAAAATATTCTAGCTTTTATTTATGGTAAACTAAGCAATCAACCAGTTAATTGCAAATTAGAGCCAAATGATAAAAAAGCTGCATTATTAGCTATTAAAAAAATTAAGAAGTCCGGGCATAAAGCAGTATTAGTTTCTGGTATTCAAGAAACTAATGCTCAAGAATTAGTTTTGGCAATCAACTCTTTAATTAAAAGTGACGCATTTGACATCACTCACCCAAAACTTATTCGTCAAGGAAATTCAAGTGAGGTTAATCAGCTAGTAAAAGACTTGATCAAAGGTGATATTTCGGGCTTAATTACTGTTGGTGTTAATCCTGTATACAACTTATCTGAGGGAGTCAAATTAGGAGAGGCAATAAAAAAATTAGATTTTTCAGCTGTTTTTTCTTTAAAAATGGACGAAACAGCATCAGTTTCTCAATTCGTAGGAGCATTACCACACTATCTTGAATCATGGGGTGATTATGAGTTTAAAACAGATCAATTTCTTTTGGCTCAACCAACGATTCATCCATTATTTGATACTCGACAATTTCAAAGTGTTTTAATCGATATATTAGATTTAGAAGAGGACTACTATTCCTTTATAAAAAAGTATTGGACAGACAATATTTTATCGGGTACTTCATTCAGTAAAACTCTACATGACGGATATTTTACAAAATCCCGTTCAACTAAAAGTGCAGAGATGGTTAACTTTCAAGACATGATTAATAAGGCAAATTTTTTATGTGTCGACAAAGAAAAGGGGATGTCATTAATTTTGTATTCTAAAACAGGAATGGGTGACGGGCAGCAAGCCAATAATCCTTGGCTTCAAGAATTTCCTGACCCAATTACTAGAGTTTCTTGGGACAATTATTTAACTGTATCAAAATCAGATGCAGAATTAATTGGACTCAAGAACATTAATGTTGCAAACGGAGCTCTTAATGGAAGTTATGCAACTATTACTATGGGAGACACAAAACTTACTACTCCTGTGTTAGTCCAGCCAGGACAAGCTAAAGGAACTGTTGGTTTAGCATTTGGCTATGGGAAAAAAATAGGCCTCAAAAATGAAATGCAAAGTGGTGTTAATGCTTATCTGCTTTACCAAAATCAAAATAAAGTTCAGCAGGTTTCAATTTCTCCAGCAGAAGGATACCATGAGTTTGCATGTGTTCAGCTACACAACACTCTAATGGGCAGAGGAGATATTGTTAAAGAAACTACTCTTGAGATTTTTAATACTAAAGACAAAGAATATTGGAACCCTGTACCTAGAGTTTCCAAAAATCATATTGAAACTAAAATTACATCTCCTGAAGTTGACATGTGGCAAGGTTTTGATAGGTCTATAGGCCACCATTTCAACTTATCAATAGATTTAAATTCATGTACAGGTTGTGGAGCATGCGTTATTGCATGTCATGCTGAGAATAATGTACCAGTTGTAGGAAAAGTTGAAGTCAGAAGATCTCGAGATATGCACTGGCTAAGAATAGATCGATATTATTCCTCGGAAGAATCGTTTGATTCTGATAATGATACCAAAGAAAATATTTCTGGACTAGGCGCGTTATCAACTTTTAAAGGAATGGAAAATGCCTCTGAAAACCCTCAGGTAGTTTTTCAACCGGTTATGTGTCAGCATTGTAATCATGCCCCTTGTGAAACAGTGTGCCCTGTTGCAGCTACATCTCACGGGAGGCAAGGCCAAAACCACATGGCTTACAATAGATGCATAGGGACAAGATACTGCGCAAATAATTGCCCGTATAAGGTGAGAAGGTTTAATTGGTTTTTATATAATAAAAATGATGAGTTTGATTATCATATGAATAATGATTTAGGTCGTATGGTTTTAAATCCTGATGTTGTTGTTAGATCAAGAGGGGTTATGGAAAAATGCTCTTTCTGTATTCAAAAAACTCAAAAAACAATTTTAGATGCCAAATTGGAAGGGCGTGAAGTTAAAGACGGAGAATTTCAAACAGCATGTTCAAAAGCCTGCGGAAATGGATCAATGGTTTTTGGAGACATAAATGATAAAGAAAGTGAAATTTCCAAATTAAAAGAAAATGAAAGAATGTATCACTTGCTTGAGAGTGTGGGTACTAAGCCAAACGTTATGTACCAAACTAAAGTAAGAAATATAGATAAAACATAATTTTAGAAAAAAGAAAAAATATATGTCATCTCATTATGAAGCGCCAATAAGAAAACCTCTAGTACTTGGAGATAAGTCTTATCATGATGTTACCATAGATATTGCCTCTACTGTTGAAGGTAAGGCTAATAGATTGTGGTGGATTGTTTTTGGTATTTCATTATCAGCACTTGCATGGGGAGTTGGTTGTATAATTTATACTATTTCAACTGGAATAGGTGTTTGGGGACTTAATAAAACTGTTGGCTGGGCATGGGATATTACAAATTTTGTTTGGTGGGTTGGAATAGGCCATGCAGGAACTTTGATTTCAGCAGTTCTACTATTGTTTAGACAAAAATGGAGAATGGCCATAAATCGCTCAGCTGAAGCAATGACTATTTTTTCTGTAATTCAAGCAGGATTATTTCCAATAATTCATATGGGCAGACCATGGTTAGCCTATTGGACATTACCTATTCCTAATCAGTTTGGATCACTTTGGGTAAATTTTAATTCACCATTATTATGGGATGTTTTTGCAATCTCAACATACTTATCAGTTTCTTTAGTTTTTTGGTGGACAGGTCTTTTACCTGATTTTGCTATGATTCGTGATAGAGCTACGCGCCCATTTCAGAAAAAAATATATTCATTATTAAGTTTTGGTTGGTCAGGCAGAGCTAAAGATTGGCAGCGATTTGAAGAAGTCTCTCTTGTATTAGCAGGTCTAGCAACTCCACTTGTTTTATCCGTTCATACGATAGTTTCTTTTGACTTTGCTACTTCGGTCATTCCGGGTTGGCACACAACAATTTTTCCACCTTATTTTGTAGCAGGAGCTGTATTTTCAGGATTTGCTATGGTTAATACTTTATTAATAATAATGAGGAAAGTTTCTAACCTTGAAGATTATATTACCATTCAGCATATTGAATTAATGAATATTGTAATAATGATTACTGGTTCAATTGTTGGTGTTGCTTATATAACTGAATTATTTATAGCATGGTATTCAGGGGTTGAATATGAGCAGTATGCATTTTTAAATAGAGCTACTGGCCCATACTGGTGGGCATATTGGTCTATGATGACCTGTAATGTTTTTTCACCTCAGTTCATGTGGTTTAAAAAATTAAGAACAAGTATAATGTTTTCGTTTATTATATCAATTGTGGTTAATATTGGAATGTGGTTTGAGAGATTTGTGATCATTGTAACATCTTTACATAGAGACTATTTACCATCCTCATGGACAATGTTTTCTCCAACTTTTGTAGATATTGGAATATTTATAGGAACAATTGGTTTTTTCTTTGTTTTATTTCTATTGTATGCAAGAACTTTTCCAGTAATTGCTCAAGCAGAGGTGAAATCAATTTTAAAATCATCTGGTGAAAATTATAAAAAAATAAGAGAAGCTAATGGGTAACGAGGTTTTACATGTTTTATATGACGATGATGACGTGCTAATGAAAGCAGTTAAGGATATTCGTGAAAAAAAACATCATATAGAAGAAGTATATACTCCTTTTCCTGTTCATGGACTTGATAAAGCATTAGGTCTTGAAGGAACTAAGCTTGCAATAACTGCATTTATATATGGATTTATAGGCCTTATTGTTTCAATAGTTATGATGAATTATATTATGATTCAAGATTGGCCGCAGGATATTGGAGGTAAGCCGAGTTTTTCTTATTTACAAAATATGCCAGCCTTTGTTCCAATTATGTTTGAGTTAACGGTTTACTTTGCGGCGCATTTAATGGTTGTTACCTTTTATATGAGGAGTAAATTATGGCCATTTAAAAAAGCAGAAAATCCAAATCCACTGACTACTGATGATAAATTTTTAATTGAGATATTGATCGATAATAATAAGAAAGATCTTATTAATTTTGTTAAAACAACTGGTGCAATTGAAGTTAAAGTAATTCAAAAAAAAGCATAGCATGAAAAAAATATTTCTTGTTTTGATTTTTGGAATCATGATTTTTTTAGAATCATGTTCACATCCTTCTAAACCAAACTACCAGTATTTCCCTAATATGTATGAGCCTATTGGTTATGAAACTTACGCTGAAAGTGAAGCTTTTTTTAATGGTATAGAAGCTCAGGTCCCTGTTAAAAACACTATCGCTAGAGGATGGGACCCATATGATTTCCCTAACACAAATGAGGGTTATGAAATGGCAAAGATTAATTTAAAATCTCCAATCGAAATAGATGAAGAAAATTTATTTAATGGAAAAGAATTATATGGTATATATTGTGCGGTATGTCACGGAAAAAAGGGGGATGGTCAAGGAATTTTAATGACTCGTGAAAAGTTTTTGGGAATACCAAGCTATAAAGATCGTGAAATTACACCTGGAAGTATTTATCATGTTTTAATGTATGGTAAAAACGCAATGGGCTCTCATGCAGGACAGGTAAATGCAAAAGAAAGATGGCAAATAGCTCAACATGTTATGATGTTAAGATCAAATTTGATTAAAAAATAATAGAAAAAGTGAATTATATTTTTACAAAAAATATTAGAAATACTTCATTAACCCTAATTATAATTGGGGCTTTAGGTCTTGCTTACGGTTTTTTATCCACTCCTTCATCAGTTTCCGAGGCTCAAGACATGGTTTCAGTTTCAGACCACAAAGAAGGCCATGAATCACCTTCTTCTGACGATCATGACCAAGATGTTATAGAAACTCATCAGGATGATCACGCTATAAAAACTTCTGGGCACAACAGTGAGGGTAGTACAGAAATTCATCAGGAGGATACCACCTCACTAACTTCCCAACATAATGATAAAGTTGACTCACAAGAACACGAGGTTGATCATGGCGAGCACTTACTTCATCAACTTCAAAATAGACCATGGGCTGCTTTATATGTGGCGGCTTTATTCTTTTTTATGATTCCCTTGGGAGTTTTAGCATTTTATGCTATAAATAGAGCAGCTCAAGCAGGGTGGTCAATTGTTTTATTCAGAGTTATGGAAGGTATTACAGGGTACTTATTACCTGGGAGTATTACTATTTTTATAATATTAGTCCTTTCAGTTATGCATTTAAATCATTTGTTTATATGGATGGACCCTGAAGTTGTTGCCCATGACGAATTAATTCAAGGAAAATCAGCATATCTTAACACCACATGGTTCTTAGTCAGAGCTTTATTTTACATGTTTGGATGGAATATTTATAGATATATTTCTCGTAAAATTTCTATATCTCAAGACAAAGGAGATTACCTTAAAAATCACAAGAAAAATTTTCGTTTAGCTGCAGGTTTTTTAGTTTTTTATATTTATTCAGAATCTATGATGTCATGGGATTGGATCATGTCTATAGACCCTCATTGGTTTAGTACATTATTTGGCTGGTATGTTTTTGCAAGCATGTTTGTAACTGGCATAACCGTAATTGCATTGGTAACTATTTATCTTAAAGCTGAAGGACATCTAGATTTTGTTAATGCTAGCCATATTCATAATCTGGGATTATTCATGTTTGGAGGCTCAGTATTTTGGGCCTATTTATGGTTCTCTCAATTTATGTTGATTTGGTATTCAAATATTCCAGAAGAGGTTACCTATTTTATAACAAGAATAGAAGACTATAATTTGCCATTTTTCGGCATGTTAGCAATGAACCTTGTCTTTCCATTTTTAGTTTTGATGAATAGGGACTATAAAAGAAATAATTTTTTGATTGTAATGGCAGGAATTATTATTGTGCTAGGGCATTATATTGATGTTTATAATATGATTATGCCCTCAGCAGTTGGAGATCAGTGGTATTTTGGTATTCCAGAGATTGGTGGTTTTATGTTCTTCATGGGACTGTTTATACTATTCACCTTTAAATCATTAGAAAAAGCACCTTTGCTTGCTTCAGGAGACCCATTTTTAGGCGAGAGCAAACATTTTCATTATTAAATAAGTAATAGATAGGATGACTATATTTTTAACATTAATACTACTTATACTTGTTACTGTATCAATTTGGCAGGTGACAAAAATTTTGGAACTTTCTCAGCCAAAAGTTCAGTCTAGTCAAATTGCAGACGACAGTGACAACCAAACTCAAGGAAAATTAATGTTTGCTTTTTTAATTTTTGTATATGGTTTAACTATATTTTCTTTTTGGATGTGGGGAGATGTTCTCCTGCCAAATGCTGCTTCTGAACACGGATCAGAGTATGATAATTTAATGTGGGCAACTTTTTCTGTAATCTTTTTTGTCCAAACTATAACTCAGGCTTTACTTCATTATTTCAGCTATAAGTATAGAGGAGAAAAAAGTAGAAAAGCATTTTTTTATGCCGACAATGATGTGCTTGAAGCAATATGGACTATCATACCCACAATTGTTTTAGCTGTATTGATATTGTTTGGATTATATACTTGGAATGATGTTATGTTTGTTGAAGAAAATGAAGACGCCCTAATGGTTGAGCTTTACGCCCAACAATTTAACTGGAAGGCCAGGTATGGAGGGGAAGACAATGTGTTGGGTGATGCTAATGTGAGATTTCTTCAAGATTTTGACGGAAAAAATCTCGTAGGAATTGATGCTACAGATCCAAATGGGCTTGATGATATAATTGTTCAAGAGTTACATTTGCCAGTAGGTAAAGAAATAATATTTAAAATGCGATCACAGGATGTTCTTCACTCAGCATATATGCCACATTTTAGGGCACAAATGAATTGTGTTCCTGGAATGATTACTGAATTTGCTTTTACTCCAATAAGGACAACTGAGCAAATGAGAATGGATCCTGACATTATCTCTAAGGTTAGAAAAATAAATGAAATTAGAAAAGTTAATAGTGTAGAATTAATTGCAAATGGAGAGGAAGCTTTGGAGCCATATATCTTTGATTATCTTTTACTTTGTAATAAAGTATGTGGAGCTTCACACTATAATATGCAGATGAAAATTATAGTGGAAACAGAACAAGAATTTAATAAATGGATAAAAAATCAACAGACTTTTGCTCAATTTGTACAATAAATTTATATAGAAATGTCAACAGGATCAATAAACGCTAAAGAAGAAGAACACGCTCATCACCATAAAGAAACCTTTATCACTAAGTACGTTTTCAGCCAGGATCATAAAATGATTGCTAAGCAATATTTAATAACAGGTTTGTTTATGGGTTTTATTGGAATAGCAATGTCTTTATTATTCCGTCTTCAATTGGCTTGGCCTGAAAAACCTTTTGGAATTTTTGAAATTTTACTAGGTAAATGGGCTCCGGATGGCGTAATGGATCCAAACGTTTATCTAGCATTGGTTACGATTCATGGAACAATAATGGTATTTTTTGTTTTGACAGCAGGCCTAAGTGGAACCTTTTCTAACCTTCTTATACCTCTTCAAATAGGAGCAAGAGATATGGCTTCGGGATTTTTAAATATGGTATCATTTTGGTTATTTTTTGTCTCTTGCACCTTGATGCTTTCTTCTTTATTTGTTGAAGCAGGTCCTGCAGCAGCAGGTTGGACTGTTTATCCACCTTTATCTGCCCTACCTCAAGCTCAGCCGGGTTCTGGAACTGGAATGACACTATGGTTAGTGTCAATGGCTATTTTTATTGCATCTTCCCTTCTAGGATCTTTAAACTATGTTGTAACCGTTATTAATCTTAGAACTAAAGGAATGACTATGACTCGTTTACCATTAACGATATGGGCCTTTTTTGTTACTGCTATAATAGGGATAGTTTCATTTCCAGTATTACTTTCAGCAGCACTTCTTTTAATTATGGATAGAAGTTTTGGTACATCTTTTTTTCTTTCAGATATATTTATTCAAGGCGAAGTACTTCACTATCAGGGAGGTTCACCAGTTTTATATGAGCACCTTTTTTGGTTTTTAGGGCACCCTGAAGTTTACATAGTTCTATTACCAGCGCTTGGAATAACTTCTGAAGTTTTAGCTACAAATGCTCGTAAGCCAATCTTTGGTTATAGAGCTATGATTGCCTCTATTCTCGCAATTGCATTTTTGTCTACAATAGTATGGGGTCATCATATGTTCATTTCTGGAATGAATCCATTTTTAGGGTCTGTATTTACATTTACAACACTTTTAATAGCCATACCTTCAGCTGTTAAAGCATTTAATTATATAACAACACTTTGGAAAGGAAATTTACAATTAAACCCAGCTATGCTTTTTTCAATTGGATTAGTATCTACTTTTATTTCAGGTGGATTGACTGGTATAATACTTGGAGATAGCACATTAGATATAAATGTTCATGACACTTATTTTGTAGTAGCTCACTTTCATTTAGTAATGGGTATTTCGGCTCTTTATGGTCTTTTTGCGGGAGTTTATCATTGGTTCCCAAAAATGTTTGGGCGTATGATGAATAAAAATTTAGGATATATTCATTTTTGGGTTACTGCTATTTGTGCTTATGGTGTCTTTTTTCCAATGCATTTTATCGGAATGGCAGGACTTCCTAGGAGGTATTACACTAATACGAATTTTCCATATTTTGATGATTTAGCAAATATAAATGTTGTTATAACTGTTTTTGCTCTTATTGCTGGAGCCGCACAAATTGTTTTTCTTTATAATTTTATTCATAGTATGTTTTATGGTAAAGAAACAGAACAAAACCCATGGCAATCAAATACTTTAGAGTGGACTGCTCCAATAGAACATTTTCATGGTAATTGGCATGGAAAAATTCCACATGTTCACAGATGGGCATATGATTATTCTAAACCTGGCCACGATGAAGATTTTATTCCCCAAAACATACCATTAAAAGAAGGAGAAGAAGAACTTCAGCATTAATTTTTTTTTGCTTGTTGTTCAGATTGTACTTGGCTAGTGAAAATTGATATCTTTGTTTAATGAATGAAAGTTTAGACCCGACAAATGAACAATTTAACCCCGAAGAACAAGATTTCGATAGAGCATTAAGGCCGTTAAGTTTTGATGATTTTGTCGGACAAGAATCTATTTTAAAAAACCTTAGAATATTTGTTGCGGCTTCAAATGAAAGAGGTGATGCTTTAGATCACACATTGTTTCACGGCCCACCTGGTCTAGGTAAAACCACACTGGCGTATATATTAGCTAATGAACTAAATGCAGGTGTAAAAACAACTTCTGGGCCAGTATTAGATAAGCCGGGTGATTTAGCAGGACTTCTAACAAACCTTCAGCCAAGAGACATACTTTTTATTGATGAAATACATCGCTTAAGTTCTGTTGTAGAGGAGTACTTGTACTCAGCAATGGAGGATTATAAAATTGACATTATGATTGAATCTGGTCCAAATGCAAGGACTGTTCAAATTAATTTAAATCCATTTACTTTGGTTGGTGCCACGACTCGTTCAGGTCTTTTAACTTCTCCAATGAGGGCACGATTTGGTATTAGTAGCAGACTTGAATATTATTCAACAGAGCTTATTTCTACAATTATTGAAAGAAGTGCTGAAATTTTAAAAGTTGAAATTGATCAAAAAGCTGCTATTGAAATTGCTGGACGCAGTAGAGGTACCCCAAGAATAGCAAACGGTCTGCTAAGAAGAGTCAGAGATTTTGCTCAAATAAAAGGAGATGGAAACATTGATATTAAGATCACGAAATTTGCTTTGAAGTCTCTTAATGTTGATGATTATGGTCTAGACCAAATGGACAATAAAATTTTAACTACACTAATAGATAACTTTAAGGGAGGTCCAGTAGGAATTTCAACTTTGGCAACTGCAGTAGCTGAAAATGGTGAAACTATAGAAGAAGTTTACGAACCCTTTTTAATTCAACAAGGATTCATAATAAGAACTCCTAGGGGAAGAGAAGTTACAGAAAAGGCTTACAGGCATTTGGGAAGAATTAAAAATAATCAAGAAGGATTATTTTAGTGAAGAGGATTCTCTAATTATTAGATTTGTTTTAAATATTTTTTTTTCATATTTAAATTTAATTTTTTTCTTTTTTGAATTAACTTCTTTTAAAAATAATTCAAAACACTTGTTGCCCATTAAAACTCCAGGCTGATTTACAGTAGATAAAGAGGGGGTTAGCTTGTCGGTTAAGAGCCAGTTGCTAAAGCCAACAACTTTAATATCGTCAGGTACAAGTAAATTATGTTTTTTGAGGCTTTCAAGGGCTCCTATTGCTGTATAATCAGACATTGAAAATATACCATCAAAATCAATTTTTTTTGAAATAAAATCATTCATTAATCTAAACCCCTCCTTGTCGGTCATTTTATTAGATGTTATAACTTTTTTTGGATCAAAAATAAGGTTGTAATCCTCCAATGCGTTTTTATAGCCCAAAAATCTATCAATAGAAACTTGAGGAAGTAATGGACCTCTAAAATGGACTATATTTCTACATCCATTTTTAATTAAATGTTCAGTAGCTAAATACCCTGAATTCCTATCATCTACTACCACTTTTGATGATTCAAGGATTTTAGAAATTTTATCATATTGGATTAAGACTACTCCAGCTTTTTTAACAGCTTCAAGATGTTTTAGGTCGTAGGTGTCTTGAGCTAACGAAATAAAAACTCCATCAACATTTTGTTTTAATAATTTTTCTATTAATTTTTTTTCAAGATCATAGGATTCATTTGATTTTAAAACAATGATCAGGTAGCCTTTTTTTTCAGCAGAATCTAGAATTCCTTTTACAACATTAACAAAAAAAGGATGACTAATATGAGGTATAACAACTCCAATAATTTTAGATTCTCTAGTTCTAAGAAATGCTGCTTGAGTATTTGGACTAAAATTTAAAGATTTAGCAAGATCTACCACTTTTTTTTTAGTATTTGCACTAACATCAGAATATCCATTTAAAGCTTTAGAGACTGTAGATGGAGCAATATTTAATTCTTTAGCAATATATTTTAGAGTTATTTTTTTCATAACACACTTAAACTTTTACAATATCTCAAATTTTTAAACAATAATTTATTAAATTCACAATTCGAAATCGATTTCGTTACAAATATAATTATATGTATTGAAATGTGAAATAAATGTTAAAGAATTAATGTAATATTGTTGTAGTCGATTTTTAAATTGTTGTTTATAATCTATAAAATATTGCTTAAAAATTAATTAAACTAGATTAACTTGTTTTTTACAATTATATTCATAAGCTTTAACAACTTAACAAAATCAAACCAATTAACTTAAACACGAAAGAATGAAAAACAATTTCAAGACTTCAATACTTTCACTTTTTACTTTTTTATTAAGTGTGGGTATGTATGCTCAAACAGTCAACGGTACTGTTGCGAGTGAAGATGGTCCGCTGCCAGGAGCAACGGTTCAAGTAAAAGGTACTGACAATGGAACGAGTACAGATTTTGATGGTAATTACTCTATCGAAGCATCATCTGGTGATGTATTAATCGTTTCGTTTGTTGGATTTGCAACAGTAGAAGTAACCGTTGGAAATCAAGACCAAATTAACGTTACTTTAGAGATGGACTCAGAGCTAGAGGAAATTATTGTAACAGGTTACCGATCTCAAGCGAGAGGAAGTATAACCGGTTCTGTCGCAACGGTTGAAGTTGCTGATGCAATAAAAGTACCTGTTACAAACGCCGCTGAGATACTCCAAGGAAGAGTAGCTGGTGTCACTGTTGTTAATAACGGTCAACCAGGAGGTGCGCCAATTGTGCGTATTAGAGGTTATGGTACTCCAAACAATAATGACCCTTTATTTGTTATAGATGGTGTACAAACTACTGATGCATTTGTTTTAAACAGTATAAATCCAAACGACATTAAGGACATTAGTGTCCTTAAAGATGGAGCTGCTGCAATATACGGAGCTAGAGCATCAAATGGTGTAATTCTTATATCCACTAAAACTGGAAAAGGCACTAAAGGAACTAAACTTTCTGTTGATTTATCTTATGGTATCCAGTCAGCAGCTAATCTTCCTACTTTATTAACCGCTCAACAGCATGGAGACATGCTTTGGCAAAGTTATGCTAATGACGGGACACCTCCAAGTCATATTCAGTATGGAAGTGGTTCGACACCAGTTGTTCCTAACACTATTCAAGGAAACACTAAAGGTAAAACTTTGAATGTTAATCCTAACGGAACAGATTGGTTTGATGCGATTTTTGATCCAGCACCCGTTTCAAATATTAATGTATCTTTATCAAACGGTTCTGAAGATGGAAATGTCTACTTTTCAATTAATCATTTAAAGAGAGATGGTATTATAATAGAGTCTGGATTTGAAAGATTTGGAATTAGACTTAATTCTGATTTCAATGTTACTGATAACCTAAGAATAGGTCAGACATTAAATGTTAGTACTGAAAAAGAAAGAAGTCATGGTTCGTATACTCAAGAAGCAATGAGAATGTCTCCATTAATTCCTTTAACTGCAACTGATGGTACATATGGAGGAATTTATGTAACATCTAACAATTTAGGTAATGCAACAAGCCCATTTGCTACTCATAATAGAGCAGCTGACGATTATGGTAAATCAACTAGAATTATTGGGAGCGTTTATGCTGAAATAGATATTACTGATAATTTAAGTGCTAGAACTTCAATTAATGGTTCAACAAGAACATTCATGAATAGAGTTTTTGATGATTATACTCCAGAAGGTGAAACTAATTCAGGAGGAGCCTTACATGAACAGGTGTTTAATCAATATGAATGGAACTGGTCGACTACGGTTAACTGGAATAAAACAATTGGAGATCATGCCGTTGATGCATTATTAGGATATGAGGCTGTAAAAAATTATGGTAAGGGTCATCAAATGACTAGAAATCAATTCTTATTTGACACTACTTCTTTTGTTCTTTTATCTACTGGAACAGGAACTCCTAACGTTGATTATGCTTATGAAAACTGGAACACTTTAGTAGGTTCTTTCGTTAATGCTAGTTATTCTTACAAGCGTAAATACCTATTTACTGGGAGTGTACGGACTGATAAAACTTCTAGATTTTCAAAAGATCAACAAGATGACTTATTTCCATCAGCAAGTTTAGGATGGGTTATTGACAAAGAAAGTTTTTTTAACAGTAGTTTGATAAACTCTTTAAAATTAAGAGTGTCTTATGGTGAAATAGGTAACCAAAGTTTACCTGCTGCTAATCCTGATGTTAATATTTCTGCTTTAAGTGAAGGTTCAGCGTTTTATTCATTTACAGGTGAAAGAGGTAATGTTACTACTGGTGCTGCTCTTACTAGTGTAGGAAATCCTAATTTAACATGGGAAACAGCTGTTTCAAGAAATATAGGTTTAGATTTCTCTATGATGGATTCTAAATTAGCAGGTAGTATAGATTTATTCAAAAACTCTACTACGGATCTAATCGTTAGAGATAACTCTGTAATTAGTACTACCGCAATTGATGCAGGTGCTCCTTTTGTAAATAAAGGTGAAGTAGAAAATACTGGAGTAGATCTTCAATTAAATTATGGTAGTGAAACTAGTTCTGGGTTAAAATATAATTTTGACTTTAACGTTAGTTCATACAAAAATGAGGTAGTCTCGTTAGTTAATGACACACCTGCTTTTGGATCTAACTATAGAGAAGGTGCTATGACAAGAACAGCTGTTGGCTATCCAATCTCTCACTTTTATGGAAAACCTCACGATGGTTTAGATAGTAATGGACGACTTAACTTTACTGATTCAAATGGAGATGGTATTGTTAATGACTCTGACAGAACTATCATTGGTAATCCTCATCCAGATTTTACTTTTGGTTTTAATACTAATTTGGCTTATGGTAATTGGGACATGTCAGTATTCTTTAATGGTTCTCAAGGTAATGACGTTTACAATTGGGCTAAGATATTTAGTGAATTTCCAACATTTGTTCATGGAGGAAGAACTGATGCAGTTCTTAATTCTTGGACACCTCAAAACACAAATACTGGTCAACCTGCATTATCAATGGGGGTTAAAAACGGAGAAACTGCTCCTAACTCATTTTTTGTTGAAGACGGGTCATTTATTAGGCTAAAATCTTTACAATTGGGATACAATTTCTCTTCGGCGGATTTATCCTCTAGAGGACTTGGCTCGGTCGATAGTATGAGAGTTTATGTTTCTGCAACCAATTTATTTACCATAACAGATTATACTGGTATGGATCCTGAGATTGCAGCCTCAGACGCATTAACTCTTGGTGTTGATGGTGGGACTTATCCCGCCGCAAGAATTGTTTCAATTGGACTTAATTTAAATTTTTAAAAAATGAAAAAAATATATTTAATTTTAATAGCCTTAATAGGTATAATGATTAGTTGCTCGGAAGAGTTTACTGATGTTGATCCAATTGGATCTTTGAGTGATACTCAGTTGGCAAACCCAACAGGTATTGATTTATTATTGACTGGAGCATATTCTGTTTTAGATGCTGGTAGAAATGGTGGAATTGGAAATGGATGGGGCCGTAGTGCTGATAACTGGGTAGCAGATGTTGCTTCTGATGATGCTCATAAAGGAAGTACTGATGGTGACCAACCTGATCTATACGAGTTAGAGTTATTTAACTGGCAAACTGGTAATGGCTATTTTATGGCTCGCTGGGAAGTTTTGTATGCAGGAGTTAATCGTGCAAATGCAGTTATTAACCTAATCGCAAATAGTGAAGACCCTTCAGCTTTTGTTGTTGAAAATGCTCAAGCTAGATTTTTAAGAGGTCATTATAATTTTGAATTGAAGAAGCTTTTTGGAAGTGTTCCTAATATAACAGAAGAAAATGCTAAAAACCTTGATTATAACGTGGCTAATGCAGGAGAAACACTTCTTACTTGGGCAGATATTGAGGCTGATTTTAGTCATGCAATGGGTAACCTCCCGTCTGTTAGAACAGCAGCATATTCTCAAGCTGGAAGACCTCTTTCTTCTACAGCACAGGCATTCTTAGGAAAAGCTCAGTTATTTCAAAGTAAGTGGGGTGAAGCTTCAGCTAATCTTGAAGCTGTAATAAGTACAGGTATCTATGGTCTACACCCAAGTATAGTCGACAACTTTAGATCAGAGACTGAAAATGGACAAGAAGCTATGTTTGCTATACAATATTCAGCTGATGATGGCCAAGGTTTTCAAGGTAATGCTACAGGTGCATTAAATTATCCTGCTGCATTTGGATGGTGTTGTGGTTTTTATCAACCAACTCAAGATTTAGTTGATGCATATCAGACCGAAAATGGTTTACCTATGGTAGATACTTTTCAAGCAAGTAGTGCTTTGAATCATGATTATAACATTGACTCGGATGCTGCTTTTACAGTTCCATCTGCTAATGTTGATCCTCGTCTAGACTTTACAGTCGGAAGAAGAGGTGTTGATTATAATGGTTATGGACTGCACGCTGGTAAGTCTTGGATTCGTGCTAACTTTTCTGATATTTCTGGACCATATCTTCCTAAGAAAAATATTTTTCAAGCAAGTGACGCAAATAACTTTATGCAAGGAGGTTGGGGTCAAAACCTGTCTGGAATTAATTATCACATAATGCGTTATGCTGATGTTCTTCTTATGGCAGCTGAAGCAGCTGTTGAAAGTGGTAATCTTGAAAGAGGTAGAACTCTTGTTAATCAAGTTAGAAATAGAGCTAAAACTATGTCTTGGATAGCTGATACAAATGCTGATATAGAATTGTATAATGCTGCTTGGTCTTCTGCGACTGATGCTCGTAAAGCAGTTCGTTTTGAAAGAAGATTAGAATTGGCAATGGAAGGTCATCGTTACTTTGATCTAGTAAGATGGGGTAATATGTCTTCTCATATGGCTGCTTATATAGCTAACGAGTCTGAAACAATTACAACGTTTGGCAAAGGTCAAAGTTTCCAAGATAAGCATACATATTATCCAATTCCATTAAGTGCAATTGATTTAAGTGGTGGCAAATTAGTTCAAAACCCAGGACACTAATTTATACGGGTTAATTTAAGTTTAAATTCTTAAAAATAGTAAAAGCTCTTATATAAGAGCTTTTACTATTTTTATATAGTATTTTTTTACTTTCACTTGTTTTATATTAAATTTTTTTAATGTCTAGAATAAACATACTTGTAATATTGTTTTTTATTTTTTCCTGTCATAAAAAATCAGGAATGGTTTTAATTTCTGAATCTCATTCTAATATTTTATTCAATAACGAGGTTATTGAATCCGACAGTTTAAATATTTTAAACTTTGAATATATGTATAATGGTGGAGGGGTTGCAATTGCAGATTTTAATAGGGATGGAAAGGAAGACATTTATTTTACAGGAAATGTAGTTAAAAATCAACTTTATTTAAATCAAGGAAATTTTATTTTTAAAGATGTATCCTCTATTTCAAAAGCTGACTGTTCAAGTGCTTGGAGTATGGGGGTTTCTGTTATTGATATTAATAATGATCAATGGCCCGATATGTACATTTCAGTTTCTGGTAAAGGACCTGCGAAAAATAGAAAAAACATACTTTTAGTTAATCAAGGAGTAAATAATGATAGTATTCCAGTTTTTATAAATAAGGCGAGTGAATATGGATTAGATTATGAAGGATACACTATTAATAGTTATTTTTTTGATTACGATCATGATGGAGATAATGATGTTTATTTAATCAACAATTTCTTCACAAATAGAGGCGATGTGTTGAGTAAAAGAAACACATCTAAAAATATGATCACAGATAATATAAATGTGTTATACGAGAATATTAACGGGAATTTCTTCAAAGACGTGACAGTTTCTTCAGGAGTTTTAAATGATGGATATTCACTTTCAGCTAATATTTTTGATATAAATGATGATGGTTGGCAAGATATTTTTGTATCGAATGACTTTGCAACTAGTAGCTCCGCTTTTATTAATCAGAAAGATGGCACCTTTAAAGAAGACATAATATCCTATTTTAAGCATCAAAGTTTTAGCTCAATGGGTGTTGATGTGGCAGACTTTGATAATAACGGAACGGACGATTTAATCACTCTTGATATGCTTCCGAGAACACTTAGCAGAACAAAGAAAATGTTTTCCAAAAGCAATTTTCTTTTCTATGATTTATTAGAATTATATAAAGAAAAACCTCAGTACATGAGAAATTGTTTATATGTAAATGACTTTAGTGATTTTAATGAAATTAGTCAACTAAGCAAAGTACATAATACCGACTGGAGCTGGTCTCCTATTTTTGCAGATTTCGATAACGATGGAAGAAAAGACCTTTATGTAACAAATGGTTTTCCTAGAGACTTGACTGATATGGACTTCATTAATTATAGAGGAAGTTATGAAAGTATATTAGCAACAACTAAAGGCTTTCTTGATCTTATTCCTAGAGTAAAGATTCCTAATGTTATGTTTTTAAATTCAGGAAATTACGACTTTAAAGAAACTACTGAATTGTGGGGTATGGAAATACCATCATATTCATATGGGCAAGCAACAGGAGACCTTGATAACGATGGAGATCTTGACATAGTTGTAAATAATTTAAATGATAATGCATTTCTTTATAAGAATGAATTGAATGAAACCCCATCTTATTTATCAATATTGATAAAAGGGCCAAAGAATAACATTCAATCTTTACATACCGAAGTAACTATTCACTATGATTCTCTTATCCAAAAGGGAAAAATTAATCCTCATAGAGGTTATTTATCAAGTATCAGTCCTAAAATTCATTTTGGTCTCAATGGGATTCAAAATATAGATTCAATGATTATTAAATGGGATTCTAAAGAATATTCTATTATTAAAAATGTAGAAATAAATCAGGAATTAAACTTAGATTATGCGTCATTAAAAAAACTACCTACATCTAGTTTATTTGTTAAGCAAAATGCTTTTTTAGAGTTATCAAGGGATACATTACTTGAATTTATTCATAAAGAAAATAAAAGTTATGATTTCTTCAATTATGAATTACAACAGCGGGTTTATACTAATGAAGGACCAGCAAGTATTGTAGGGGATTTGAATGGAGATTCTCTTCAAGATATTATTGTTGGTGGAGCAATGGGACAAAAAGGAGAAATATTTTTTCAAACTATAGATGGATTTGTTAGAAAAGAATTATCTATTGACTCAAAAGATAAAGAGTTAACGGCTCTTGGTTTATTTGATATTGATCAAGATCAAGATTTAGACCTTTATTTAGGATACGGACATAATGGAACTTCAGATTCTTTATCACTAATGGATGTAGTTGCAATTAATGATGGAACTGGAAATTTTAAGACCAGTAATTTGCTTCCATTATTTTTTGAGGTTACATCTAAAGTTGTTCCATTTGATTTTGATAATGATCAAGATATTGATTTGTTAATTACAGCTAGAGTAATACCTAATAATTATCCGGAATCACCAATAACACATTTATTAGAAAACAAACAAGGTAAATTTTATGATGTAACTGAAAGTCTTTTGCCAGAAAAAGGGCGCTTGGGAATGATTACCGATGCTGAAGTTATTGATTTAAATAATGATCAAAAAAAAGATATAATTTTAAGCGGCGAATGGATGGGAATAGATGTTTTGATTAAAAATCAAAACAGTTATAAGTATGACGATTCATATTTTCCTAAAAACAATAATGGATTGTGGAATAGCCTGGAAATAAATGATTTAGATAAGGATGGTGATTTAGATTTAATAGCTGGAAATCATGGAAAAAATACGCCATATAATATTTCAGATGAAAAACCTTTATTAATGAAATATGGAGATTTTAACGGTAATGGAAGACCTGAACCATTAGTTTTTCATTATTGTGAAGGAGATTATTTCCCAATTCACCTAAGAAATAATTTTTTAAATCAAATCCCAAAAAAGAAAAGTGATTTCAAAAACTACGAGTTGTATTCAAAAGCGTCAATGAGTCAGATTCTTAGTGAAGAGGAGCAATCAATTGCTAAAACTTTAAAAATTTTTAATTACAATTCTACTATATTTGAAAACAAAGATGGCAGTTTTATTGCTCATGAACTTCCAATAGAAGTTCAGTTTTCTCCTGTTTTTGATTCTAAAGTAGCCGACATGAATGATGATGGAATTAAAGAAATCTATTTTGTTGGGAATGATAATGCCCATGAAGTTTTTACTGGTCCAAGAAATTCTTTTCAAGGTGTAGTAATAAGTTTTGATAAAGATTTTAAATTTAAAGTTATACCTAAAAAAACTAGTGGATTTGATGTTCCTTTTTATGGACGCACTATTGAGTTAATAAAAATAAATAACAAAAACTCAATTTTTGTTACTCAAAATAACAATAAATCATTACATTTTATTTCGAAAAATTGATAAAACTCTATGAGTAATTTAAGGATCTTATTTATTCTATTTTTTATTTTTACTTCTTGTTCTCCAAAGATAAAAACCAATTTAGATTTAGTCCCTTTAATTCCAATACCAAATAGTTCAACTTCTAGAGGGACATCTTTTGTTATAAAAGAGAAAACTAAGTTGAGTTTTGATAAATCTAACAAGGATTTAAAGCTTATTTCACAAAACTTTAGAGAGGTATGGAGGTCTATTACGTCTTATGATTTATCATTAGATCAAACTCGTTCAGAGATTTTAATTGAAATAGACAACTCTAAACTAACAGACAAAGAAGCTTATGTTTTAGATATAAGTAAAAACAACATTAAACTAATCGGATCATCTGCTGAAGCTGTTTTTAGAGGTATTAAAACTTTGGAACAATTATTAAGATTACAACACTCAATAAAATTAATTGATAAGCCAATTATAATTCCTACTGGTAAAATTTCTGATAAACCAAAATATAGTTATAGAGGATCAATGCTTGATGTTGCGAGACATTTTTTTAGTGTTGATGATGTAAAAAACTATATTGATTTATTAGCACTCTACAAGTTCAATTATTTGCACCTTCATTTATCTGACGACCAAGGATGGAGAATTGAAATTAAATCATGGCCAAAACTGACTGAATATGGAGGAAGTACACAGGTGGGAGGAAAGCCTGGAGGATTCTATACTCAATCTGAATATGTTGAGATTATAAATTATGCTGAAGAAAATTACATTACAATTGTTCCGGAAATTGATATCCCAGGTCATACTAATTCGGCTTTAGCCTCATATTCAGAGCTTAATTGCAATAATAAAGCTACAAAACTATATACTGGTACCGAGGTTGGATTTAGCAGTTTATGTCTTGAGAGGGAAGAAACATTTAAATTTTTAGATGATGTAATTCGTGAAATAACGAATTTAACACCAGGTCCTTATTTCCATATTGGAGGTGATGAAACTCATGCAACATCTGAGCAAGACTATTTGATTTTTATAAAATCAACTTTGGAAATTGTAAAAAAATATGGGAAAACAGGTATGGGCTGGGCTGATATAGCTAAAGCTCAGATTCCAAAAAGTACTTTAATTCAATATTGGAGTAGGACAGACAAAGATTCAATAAGAAATAAAAAGGGAATTCAAGAAGTTTTAATGGGCGTAGACAAAGGAGCCAACATAGTAATGTCTCCTGCTAGTTTATCTTATATGGACATGAAATATAATGACTCTACTAAGCTTGGTTTAACATGGGCAGGTATTATAAATACAAAAAAGGCGTATGACTGGCTGCCAGAAAATTTAATTCCTAGAAATAAAAATCGAATTTTAGGGATTGAGGCACCACTTTGGACTGAGACTGCTGAAAATTTTGAAGAATTGACTTTTTTAGCCTTTCCCAGAATTATAGGATATTCTGAAATTGGATGGTCTCAAACTTCACAAAGAAAATGGATTGATTACAGGGAGCGTTTGGCTCATCACGGAAAACTTTTAAAAAATTTATCAATAGTTTTTTATGAATCACCAATGATAGATTGGAAATAATTAAAATTTGGTGATTGACTCTGATATCTTTAGGGTTATTTATTTCATAGCATACTTGCTTTTTACAATTCGAAATCTTGAAATTTTCAAATAATAATCTGCTAATTTCACAATTCGAAATCGATTTCGTCTTAAATATAATTATATGTATCGAAATGTGAAATAAATGTTAAAGAATTAATGTACTATTGTTATAGTGGATTTAATCAAATCAAACAATTAACTTAAACACGAAAGAATGAAAAACAATTTCAAGACTTCAATACTTTCACTTTTTACTTTTTTATTAAGTGTGGGTATGTATGCTCAAACAGTCAACGGTACTGTTGCGAGTGAAGATGGTCCGCTGCCAGGAGCAACGGTTCAAGTAAAAGGTACTGACAATGGAACGAGTACAGATTTTGATGGTAATTACTCTATCGAAGCATCATCTGGTGATGTATTAATCGTTTCGTTTGTTGGATTTTCAACCGTAGAAGTAACCGTTGGAAATCAAGACCAAATCAATGTAAACCTTACTCTAAATAGTGAATTAGAGGAAGTTGTCGTTACTGGTTATGGTTCTCAACGTTCAAAAGAAGTAACTGCAGCCGTTGTAAAAGTAGATGCTGAAGATTTCAATAAAGGAAATATTTCAGATGCATCTCAACTATTACAAGGTAAAGTTGCGGGTCTACAGGTTTATAACCGTGGTGGAGACCCAAATGCAGCAGCAGTAATTAGATTAAGAGGGATTTCTACAGTCGGAGCCAACGTGCAACCATTGGTTGTTATAGATGGTGTTGTAGGAGCTTCTTTAGCCAATGTCGATCCTGCCGACATTCAGACTATTAACGTTTTAAAAGATGGTTCTGCATCTGCAATTTATGGATCTAGAGGTTCTTCAGGTGTTATTTTAGTAACAACTAAAACAGGTAAAGAAGGAAAAATTTCACTTAATTACTCCGGGCAACTTGGAGTATCTACTGCCATGAATACAGTTCAAACCATGAGACGTGATGAATTCATTGCAGCTGGAGGTACTGATCTTGGTGCTGATACAGACTGGACTGGTGCAGTAACACGTCAAGCAATCACAAAAATTCATAATATATCTGCATCTGGTGGATCAGGAGATACTTCGTATCGAATTGCTGCTAACTTTAGAGATGTACAAGGTATCTTGATAAGCTCAGACTTTAATCAATTTAACACTCGTCTAAATTTAACTACTAGAGCTTTAAACGATAAGTTACGCTTAACAGTAAATACTGCTTTTACTAGTAGAAAGCAAAATAATGGAGACATGGAGTCATTAAAGTATGCGGTTTTATATAATCCAACTGCTCCAATTTTAGCCGCTAACTACACGGGTGTGTTTAATGGCGATCAGTATGGAGGTTACTTTGAAACTCTTGGTTTATTTGATAGTTACAATCCTGTTTCTATTGCTAAACAACAACTTAATCAGGGTGATAAAACTGAATTAAACTACAGTGTTAACGCTGAATATAGTTTTAATGATAACTTATCTCTTAATGTAAATGCTGCAAGTCAGGTTAGCAAATATTCTAATCAACTTTATAATCCTACTACTTTACTTCGAGGTGGAAATGCAGCTTCTCCTATTAGAAAGGGTAGTGCAACTTTTTATGATCAAACATATAGTTTTAAGCTATCAGAGCTCTATGCTCGATATAACACTCAATTATTAGGAAATGCTCTTGTTGTGACAGCTGGTTACTCATATCAACAACAAAATTTTAATGATCATTCTGTTACGCTTGGAGATTTTCCAAATGAAACAGATGCTGGAATTAGCTTTATTAATGCTGTTGAGTATTCTCAGGATTTATTAGGAGCTGGTTTTATAGGAGCTGATTCAAATGGTTCTCCAGACGAAAAAATCATTGCATTTTTTGGTAGAGTTAATTACACTTTAGACGATGTTATTTTTATTAACGCTTCGCTTCGTCGAGAAGGTTCGACTAAGCTTGGAGCAGATAATCAGTGGGGTCTTTTCCCTTCAGCTGGTTTAGGTGTTGATTTAAACAATTACTTAAATCTTGGAGTAGACAAATTTAAAGTTCGTTTAGGTTATGGTATAACTGGAGCGCTTCCAGGTCCAAATGGTTTATCTAGACAAATTCGAGGATTTACATATGCTAGTGCAACGGGAGGTGGATCATCTTCACCATTACGTGATGCTAATCCAGATTTAAAATGGGAAGAAAAAGCAGAAACTAACTTAGGATTGGAATATCGAAATGGTAAGCTTGATGCTACTATAGATGTGTACACTAGAGATATATCAGACTTTATATTAAACCGTCAAGTTGATCAGGCAATATATCCAACAGGATATCGATATGAGAATGCTGGTAAGTTAAACACAAAAGGTGTTGAAGTAGCTCTTAATTATCAATTAACTGATAACTATAATACTGGTTTAATACTATCTAGCTATAAAACAATGCTAGAAGAATACGTTAACAATGCTGAGATGAGAGCTAATTTAGGTGCGCCTGGACAAAACTCTACAGCAGTAATTCGAGTTAAAGTAGGAGAAGAAATTGGTACGATATGGGGCCCTATTCATGAAGGTGTTGCAGGAGGAAATAACGTATTTGCTGATGTTAATGGAGATGGAACAATAAATGTTGGTCAAGACCAGGCATTAAATGAAGATGTTGATTTTGCAGTACTAGGTAATGGTACTCCAGATCTTGAATTAGGTTGGACAAACCAATTAACTTTTGGATCATGGTCAGTAAATGCATTCTTTAGAGGGGCATTCGGACACAGTTTAGTTAACACGTTCCGTGCTTTTTATGAGCCTAGAATTTCTACGCAGAGTTCATATAATTTTGTGAATACTGAGTTGGCTCCTGAGGGATTAACTCAAGCACGTTTTAGTTCATTGTATGTTGAAAAAGCTGATTTTTTCAAATTAGACAACCTTACAATAACTCGTGACATGGATGTAAGTTCATTAAATGGTATTGATTCAATGCAAATTTCATTGAATGCTCAAAATCCTTTTGTTCTTACAAATTATACAGGTCTAGATCCTGAGCCTTCATTGGTTGACATAGGAGAAGATGCAGGTGGTAATTATGATGTATTATCCCCTGGGGTTGATCGTCGTAGAAGCTATTTTGCCTCTCAGTCTATGACTTTAGGTTTAAACATCAAATTTTAATATAAAAACAAAGAAATTATGAAAAATATTTTCAAAAATTTATTCCTTGCAACTTCGGTTTCAACTTTGATTTTTTCTTGTACTGATTTAGAAGAAGAATTAATCGGAGATATTACCAAAGCGGTAACAGTTTCAGCTCCAAATATTGGAGGAGCTGCAGGAGGAGGTAACGATGCACTTGCTGGTGCATATGCACAATTACAGTGGTCAGGTACTGCCAACCACTTTAGTTATTTTAGCATACAGGGGCTACCCTCTGATGAAATGGCAATTGCTGCCAAAGGTGGTGACTGGTATGACGGTGGAGTATTAGTTCAAATGCACCGACATACATTTGATCCAACCAATGGAATTATTGGTAATACATGGGGTGGTCAGTATGGAGCAATTGGAGCTATTAACGATGCAATTGCTAATCTAGGACTATCTGCTGGAGACATCATGCAAATGAGAGCTTTAAGAGCTTATTTCTATTGGAGAATGCTTGACCTTTATGGAAGAGTAAAAATTGTAACTACCCCTGGAGGTGATGCTCCTCAATCAACACGTGCAGAATTATATGCTTTTGTTGAGTCTGAGTTGTTAGCTGCTTTGGGTACTACAGAAATCACCGCAAACACTACGTTCTCAGATACAGGTCTTCCTGCTTCAGGAAGCGTTTATAGAGTAAATCGTTATGCAGCCCTAGGGTTCTTAACTAAACTTTACTTGAATCATGCGGTTTACCTTGGCACTGAAAGTACAGCAACTTACACAAAAGCAGCTCTTGCTTCCCAGATAATTATGGATTCTAATGCTTATCAATTGTGCGCATCAGGATGTACTGTAGCTAATCTTGCAAAACGTCCAGCTGTTGCAACGGATCCAGATAATTTAGAAGGATATGCTGCTGTATTTGCTCCTAACAACGAGAACAATGTTGAGCATATTTTTTCAGTAAATTATGATGAGGCTACTGCAGGAGGGATGAACTTTGCAAAAATGACTTTACACTATTCTAGTCAGTTGACTTGGAATTTTCAAGATCAACCATGGAATGGTTATGCTGCTTTGGAAGAGTTTTATAACCTTTATGATGATGGTGATGTTCGTAAAGCAAACAACTTCATTGTTGGCCCACAAAAAGATTACGGTGGAAGTGCTTTAAATGATTTTGCCGCTGATGATCCAGGTGGAATTGTCTTAGATTATACTCCCGCTATTAATGAATTGGAGCCAAACGCTCTTCGTCAGTCAGGTGCTCGTTTAGGTAAGTTTAGTTTCCAACAATTTGGAAGACCTGATCAAAGTAATGATTTTCCAATTGTAAGATTAGGAGATATTATGCTAATGTCTGCTGAGGCTCAAATGAGAGCTGCCGGTAGTTGGAGTCATGCTCCAGCATTAGCTTTAGTGAATGCTGTTCGAGCCAGAGCAGGAGTTTCTGCTTTCTCTTCGATGACTGCTGATTCATTTTTAGATGAAAGAGGACGTGAGATGTTCCAAGAAACATCTCGTCGCACGGACTTAATTAGATTTGGAAAATATAGTTCTGGAACATGGTGGGAAAAAGCTGCTTCTCCAGCACATAAAGCATTATTTCCAATTCCATTTGATGCAATTCAATCATCAACTGGACTTAGTCAAAATGCAGGGTATTAATTTTTAGTTAATATTCTTAAATAAGATTTTAAGGCTGTTCAATTTTTGAGCAGCCTTTTTATCTTTACACTGTTATGAAACATTTATTTTTCGTTGTGTTATCTTTCCTGTTGTTGAGTTGCTCAAATAGTAGTAGTTCTTCATTATTTGTATTGATGGATGATTCTACTGGAATTACATTTCAGAACACTTTATCTTATACTGAAGAATTCAATCCTTATACATATAGAAATTTTTATAATGGTGCCGGAGTTTCTCTTGGTGATATAAATAATGATGGGTTAATTGATATTTATTTTACTGGAAATATAGTTGACAATAAATTATTTCTTAATAAAGGAAACTGGAAGTTTGACGATATTACTGATTCAGCCGGAGTATCTTGTTCTCAAATTTGGTCTACTGGATCAACTTTTGTTGATATTAACGGTGATGGTTTATTGGATATATATGTTTGTAAATCTGGAAAACCAGGAGGAGTTAATCGACATAATGAATTATTTATTAATCAAGGAGATTTAACTTTTAAAGAAAGTTCTAAAGAATATGGATTAGATATTACAGGACTTTCTGTTCATGCTGCTTTTTTAGATTATGATAAAGACGGTGATTTAGATGTATACATTCTAAATAATTCAATTCGTTCGGTAGGTGGATATGACTTGATTAAGGATCAACGGAATATTCCTGACCCTAATAATAATGGAAATAAATTTCTTGAAAATAAAAATGGATATTTTATTGATGTTACTGAAAAAGTTGGAATGTTTAATAGCGCTATTGGATTTGGGCTAGGAATTACCGTTAGTGATTTTAATAATGACACTTGGCCTGATCTATTTATATCTAATGATTTTTTTGAAAAAGATTATTTATACATCAATTTAAAAAACGGAAGTTTTGTTGAATCTTCAGACATGTATTTTGATGCCTTATCTATGGGGTCTATGGGTGCAGATACTGCAGATTTAGATAATGACTTAAACTCAGACCTTCTAGTAACTGAAATGCTTCCATCATCACTAAAGAGAAAAAAAACTAAAGCGATGTATGATTCCTGGGACAAGTTTAAGTTAATGGAGTCTATGGGATATGCTAAGCAATACCCAAGAAATGTCTTACAAAGAAATATGGGTGATAATGGGTTTTTAGAGATTGGAAGAAAAAGTGGGGTAGCTGCTACAGAATGGAGTTGGGCATCACTTCTATTTGACATGGATAATGATGGGTTAAGAGATATATTTATTGCAAATGGAATTAACAAAGATTTACTGGATAGAGACTATTTAGCTTACATGGCAAATGATGAACAAGTCAGAATGCTAATGAGAAAAAAAGAGGAGGTTATTAAAAAACTAATTGATATTATGCCTTCTAAGGCTGTTCCTAATTTTGCGTATAGAAATAAAGGAAATTTTCTATTTGAAGAGGTTGGTGAAAAATGGGGTCTAGATCAACCTAGCTTTAGTAATGGAAATTCATATGCTGATTTGGACAATGATGGAGATTTAGATATAGTTGTTAATAATGTCAATATGAAAGCTTTTGTTTACCAAAACAAAACAGATACTCTTAAGAGAAGAAGTATACAATTTCAGCTAGTTGGAAATAAAAAAAATTCAAAAGGAATAGGTTCAAAACTTATTTTATATAGTAATGTAAATACATATATGGCTGAATTATTTCCATCAAGGGGATTTCAATCATCAGTGAGTCATCGTATTCATTTTGGAATAGGCTCAGATAATAATGTGGATAGTCTTGAGGTTACTTGGCCTAATGGAGTGAAAAAAATTTACAAAGGTTTAGAATCAAATAGTATCAATATTATAAAGTATAAATCAGGTGAAACAATTGACACAAAAACACAGATAAAAAATATTAAAAAAAATATTCAACTTTTTGAGTATAATCATGTTGAAAATCAATTTATAGAATTTAACAGAGAGCGTCTTCTAACTCAGATGAGACATAATGAAGGACCAGCTCTTGCGGTTGCTGACATTAATAATGATGGGATTGATGATGTTTATGTTGGGGGAGGGAAAAATCAAACTTCATCTTTATTTATTTCAAATGAACAGGATGGATATAAACACATAACAGAACCTTTTTTGAAAGATACAGAGTCAGAGGATACGAATGCTCTGTTTTTTGATGGAGATAATGATGGGGATTTAGACTTGATTGTGGCCAGTGGAGGTAAATCATTTTCTCAATACAGTTTATCGCTGAATGACAGATACTATATAAATGAAGGGGATGGCACTTTTGAAAAGAAAGAAGATGCATTGGATTTTAAAAAAAAGATATCTACTAAAGCTTTGGCATCAGCAGATGTGAATAAAGATGGATTAATTGATCTTTTTTTTGGAGAACGATATGACCTTACAACATATGGAAAAAAAGGAAATGGTGTACTCATGATCAATGATGGTCAAAATAATTTCAAACAAAGTAATCAAAAAGTATTTTCAGATTTAGGGATGATTACTGATGCCAAATTTCATGATTTTAACAATGATGATTGGCCTGATTTAATAATTGTAGGAGAATGGATGCCAATTACAATTTTAATAAATAAAAATGGATTTTTTGAAAACGAAACTGATCTATACGAATTGGACCAAACTTCAGGTTTATGGAATACAATAGAATTAATTGATATTAATAATGATGGTCAAATGGATTTTATTGCCGGAAACCATGGAACGAATTCATTTTTAGAAAAAAAAATGAAAATGTATATAAATGATTTTGATGTTAATGGAAGTTTTGAGCAAATAATATGTTTAAAAAGAGATGGTAAGTATTATCCAATTTTAGATAAAGATGAGTTGATGAATCAGTTGCCGGCTTTTAAAAAAAATATAGTTTTTTATAAAGATTACGCTAAAAAATCAATAGAGGAAATTGTAGGTAAATCTAAGGTTTTAGAATCTCTAGTTTTAAAAATAGACATACTAGAAACAAGTTTATTTGTAAGTAAAAAAAATGGATTTAAACAATATGGTTTACCTGAGGAAATACAGTATAGCCCAATTTACAGTATATTAATAAAAACTGATCCAAACACTAATAAAAACTCTTTATATTTGGGAGGAAATCAATACTTGGTAAAACCACAATTTGGAAGTTATGACGCTTCTAGAGGTTGGGTTTTACCCATAAATTCAGATTTAGAAAATTATTTTAAAGATCCACCAAAGAGTATTGGCATTAAAGGACAAATTAGAGCAATTAGGGCTTTACAATCCGGTCAAAAAGAATACATAGTTTTTGCTATTAATAATGAATCAATTAAATTTCATGAACCACACTAAACTTTTTATTTATTCTGTTACAATTATTTTATTCATTTCATGTCAGTCTGAGTATGATAGAGTAGTTAAGCAAGAAATTGCTTTAGGAAAAAACTATACAGACCTGATCTTTGATTTAAAAACAGGACAAACTCAAAAAAAGTTTTTTACTGACTGTTGGGAATTGAACAAGAAAAAACTAATTAATCAGGGTCCCAGCAATAAATTTGTAAGACATGTGCTTGACTCTGTTTCTCCAATTTATAACCCTGACAATAACATGGAGCTTTTGTTTTATGGGATTTTTGATGAAAATAAAATATTATCAGGTTTGAAAATGCGTATTTCTTTTTTGGGATGGGATCCAACTATTAAGAATTTACAAAATGAACATTTATTAACCGAAGGATTGAAAATGATGAAGCATATATATCCTGGAAATTCTTTTTTTAAGTTAAATAAAGAAATTAATGGATCACCAATCATGACTAAAGTAGATGGAAATAGACTTATAACTGCATATGTTTTTGATAATAGATTTGTTCAGTTAACTATTGAGGATTTAAACATTAAGTTAAAATAAGATGAGGCTATTAAATAGATTTTTTTTGTATTTAATTTTTATCACTTTTTTGTATTCTTGTAACAATCAAAAACCAAAACTTTTTGAACTTCAAGACCTAAACTCTATTGGGATTAATTTCTCCAATGATCTAGGCTTCAGTAATGATTTTAATGTTTACAAGTATCGTAACTATTATAATGGTGGTGGAGTCTCATTAGGAGATATAAATAATGATGGATTAATAGATGTGTACTTAACAGCCAATCAAAAATCAAACAAACTATTTTTAAATCAAGGTGACTTTACTTTTAAAGACATTACTGATCTTGCTGGAGTTAAAGGAGATAAGGCTTGGTCAACAGGAGTTACAATGGTAGATTTAAATTCTGATGGATTTATGGATATTTATGTTTGTAATTCAGGAGATGTAAAAGGAGACAATAAGCAAAACGAGTTATTTATCAATAATGGAGATCTTACTTTTACTGAAAGTGCAAAAAAATATGGACTAGCAGACAGAGGATTTTCAACACACGCCACTTTTTTTGATTATGATAAGGATGGAGATTTAGATGCCTATATTTTAAATAACTCCTACCAAGCTATTGGAAGCTTTGATCTAAGAAGAAATGAACGTACAAAAAGAGACTCATTGGGAGGAGATAAATTAATGGAAAATATTAATGGTCATTTTTTTGATGTAAGTGATAAAGCCGGAATATATGGAAGCGTTATTGGTTTTGGATTAGGAGTGAGTGTAGGAGATGTAAATGGAGATAATTGGGATGATATATTTGTCTCAAATGATTTTTTTGAACGGGATTACTTATACATTAATCAAAAAAATGGAACATTTAAAGAGTCTTTAACAGATCAAATGAGATCAATAAGTGGAGCTTCAATGGGGGCTGATATGGCAGACCTAAATAACGATGGTTTAAACGACATATTTGTTACAGAAATGCTTCCATCTGATTATCAGCGATTAAAAACTGTAACTACTTTTGAAGGCTGGAATAAATATCAGTACGTAGTTAAAAATGGATATCACCATCAGTTTACTAGAAATATGCTTCATTTAAATAATGGGAATAATACATTTAGTGAAATTGGAAGATGGACTGGAGTTGAAGCTTCTGATTGGAGTTGGGGAGCTTTATTTTTTGATATGGATAATGATGGTTTTAAAGATCTATTTATTGCTAACGGGATTTATCAAGATTTAACGGATCAAGATTATTTGCAATATGTATCAAGTGAAGAGGTTATAAAATCTGTTATTACTAATAATCAAGTTGATTATAAAAGGCTAGTAGATATCATTCCTTCTAATAAAGTTCCTAATCATTCATATAAAAATACGGGCGATTTAGGTTTTGAAAACTTTGAAAATTCAGGATTAAATATTCCAAGTTTTTCAAATGGATCAGCATATGGTGATCTTGATAATGATGGTGACCTTGACCTGGTCGTTAACAATGTAAATATGTTGCCTTTTGTTTTTAAAAACAAAGCAGAAACTTTAAATAATAATTTTATTAAAATAAAACTTATTGGATCTGATCGCAACCCAAACTCTTTAGGCGCTAAAATTAAAGTTAAGACACAGCTAACTAATATATATCAAGAGGTTCAGCCCGTTAGAGGGTTTCAGTCTAGTATGGACTTAGTAGCAACAATTGGTGTAGGTAAATCAAAAATTGTAGATATAAAAATAACTTGGCCATCGGGAAAAGTAACCATGGCAAAAAATTTAAATGTAAATACTTTACATGAATTTGACGTATTAAATGCATCTATAAGTGAGGTTAAATCACCTATGTTGGATAACTTGATTTTTGAAAAAAATATTCAGAATTATTTTCCGGTTCATAAAGAGAATTTATATGTAGATTTTGATTCAGAGAGACTTAGTTACCATATGTTAAGCACGCAAGGGCCAAAAATTAGTATTGCAGACCTTAATGGAGACTCAAAAAATGATATAGTGTTTCCTGGAGCCAAAGGATATCCAACACAAATTTTATTTGCAAATGAAGATGAATGGATTCATAAAGAAAAAAATAAAAATTTATTAGAACAAAACAAAGAGACTGAGCATATTGAAAGTGCAGTACTAGATGTAGATAACGATGGAGATTTGGATATATATATGACTTCTGGAGGAGTTGAAACTTCAATATATTCCACCTCTCTCTTTGACATACTACTTTTAAATGATGGATCTGGAATATTTACAAAAAGTATTCAAAACTTACCTGATGATGAATCAAAAATCAGTTCTGAATCCGTTACTTATGCTGACATTGATTCTGATGGAGATTTAGATCTTTTTGTTGGAGAAAGGTCTAAAATTGGAAAATATGGACTACCTGGAAGCGGTTATATTTTAGTTAATGATGGAACAGGAAATTTTCAAAATCAAACAAAAAACTTAGCACCAAAACTCATTAATATTGGCATGATTACTGATGCAGCATTTTATGACTTTGATAATGACGGCGATCAAGACCTTATAGTTGTTGGTGAGTTTATGGGAATTAATTTTTTTGAAAATATTGAGGGGTTTTTTAAACCTGCAGAAAATATTTGGAAGCAAAAAACAGGCTGGTGGAACACTATAGATATTTTTGATATAGACGGAGATGGTATAGAGGATATAATAATTGGAAATCATGGTACGAATAGTCGATTCAAAGCATCGGAAAACAATCCAATCTTATGCTATTACAATGATTTTGATGGAAATGGTCGCGGTGAAGGAGTTTTAGCTTTTACTTCGAATAATGGTAAAGAATATCCTTATGCATTAAGGCATAATCTGATTGATCAAATGAAAAGCCTGAAAAAGAAGTTTCCTAACTATGCTACATTTAAAAATGCAGATTTAATTTCAATTTTCTCTAAGCAATTATTAAATGACTCATACGTCTGCTCAATAAATACACTTTCGACAATAGCATTAAAAAATAATGGTAATTTTAGTTTTACTAAAATACCGCTTCCAAAACAAGTTCAGTTCAGTCCCGTGTATTCAATTGCTCATTCTGATATTGATAAAGATGGAGATTTAGATATTTTGATGGGAGGTAATCTATATAATGTAAAACCTGAAGTAGGATCTTATGATGCTAGTTATGGTTTGTTTATCGAAAACACTCCGGAAGGATTGGTCTTTCACCCTAATGGAAAAGGATTTAATATCACAGGTGAAATCAGGTCTTTAGTTGTGGATAAGAATCAATTATGGGTTGGAAGAAATAGAGATACATTAAGTCGTTTTATCTTTAAAAACAAATAATGAAGAAAATACTAATATTATTTTTTTGTCTGATTTTTATAAATTGTAAAAATTCAAATAAAACTCAGATACATGATATTTTATTTGAAAGTTTAGACAGTAATTACTCCGGGATTGATTTTATAAATCAATTAACTTATAAGCCATATTTAAATATTATTGAATATTTATATTATTATAATGGAGGTGGAGTTGCGGTTGGAGATATTAATAATGACGGATTAGAAGATATTTTTTTCACAGCTAATCAGGAAATAGACCGTTTGTATTTAAATATGGGAAATCTTCAATTTAGAGATATAACTAAACAAGCAAAGTTAGATTTATTTCCTTCTTGGTCTAATGGAGTTACTATGGATGATGTTAATAATGATGGTTTTATTGATATTTATGTCAGCAAACTTCCAATGGAAGGTCTTTTTAAAAATCAAAGCACCCATAATTTATTATATATAAATAACGGTGACTTAACATTTACTGAATCATCAAGCGACTATGGCCTTGATTTTTTAGGTTTTTCGACACAATCAACATTTTTTGATTATGATAGAGATGGTGATTTAGACATGTATTTGATGAATCATGCTACGCATTCAGTAAGAAGTTATGGAACCACTAAAAAAAGAAAGGAAAAGGATTCTATTTCAGGGGATAGATTTTATGAAAACTTACTGGACGAAGGAAAAAATAAATTTATAGAGGTTACTGATAAATCTGGTATACTAAGTAGTCCACTAGGGTATGGGTTAGCTCTAACTACAACAGATATAAATGATGATGGTTGGTTAGACATATATGTTGGAAATGATTTTCATGAAAATGATTATTTATACATCAATAATGGCGATAAAACTTTCACAGAATCTTTCAAGAAATACTTTAAACATAGTTCAAGGTTTACAATGGGAGTTGATGTAGCTGATTTAAATGAAGATGGTAAATTAGATATTTTTACAACCGATATGATGCCTTTTGACTCAAAAATTGCATTAAAATCTGGAGGAGAAGACACTGATAAATTAACAAAAATAAAGAGCGATTATGGATTTGAACCACAGTATTCTCGAAATCATTTTCATTTAAAAAAACCATATGGAGATTACGCTGAAATTGGTCTTTTAACAAAAACATATGCAACTGACTGGAGCTGGTCAGTTCTTTTACAGGACTATGATAACGACGGTAATAATGATATTTTTATTTCTAATGGAATAGCCAAAAGACCCAATGATTTAGACTATATTAATTATTTGAGCACTTCTAATTATAGCAGTTTTGTTTTAACAAAACAAAATGAGATGAAAGAAGAACTAATTAATCAAATGCCAGAACTTAAAATTCCAAATATTTTATTCAAAAACAAAGGAATGCTTGATTTTGGAAACATTAAAGAATCTTTTTTTGGAGATCCTTCTTATTCTAATGGATCTGCCTACAGTGATTTAGACAATGATGGTGACCTAGATTTAATAGTTAATAATATTAATTCCATTGCAAGTATACTTGAAAATAAAACAAGTAAAGAAAATAAAAGTTTAACAATAGAATTGAAAAACAAAAAAGCAATAAAAGGTTCCAGGGTTACCGTATTTAAAAGCAACAACAAAGTTGATGTTAAAGAAGCAATAACGACACGAGGCTTCCAGTCTTCAACCACACACAGATTACATTTCGGTCTAGGTAAAAGCATAGTAGACTCTATCTCTGTGAGGTGGGCTGATGGAAAAACTCAAATTGTAAATGGTCCTTTTAAAGAAAAAATCCAAATAATTTATAACTCTGGTAAATTTAAAGAAGAATCAATCGATGTTAAAAATAATTTTTCTCTTTCTGTTTTACCCTTTAAGCATGAGGAGGATATATACCTAGATTATGAAAGAGAAAAGCTAATTCCTGAATTATTATCCTCTGAAGGACCTGCATTTTTATTGGCAGATTTTAACAATGATAAAATGTTAGATATTTTCATTGGAGGTGCACGTTATCGACCGTCACAAATTTTAATAGCTACTAAACTTGGGTATGAATTAGCAGATATTAATGATTTTAGAATTGATCAAAAATATGAAGATGTTTCTGCAGCTACATTTGATGCAGATAATGATGGTGATATGGATATTTATGTAGTAAGTGGAGGTAATGATTACAAAGAAAACGATGAGCTTATGATGGATAGAATTTATATCAATGATGGTAATGCTAACTTTTCAAGACTTTCGGTAGCACTTCCTTCAACAAATGGAAGCGTTGTAGTATCTCATGATATAGATGATGATGGATATGATGATCTTTTTGTTGGAAGCAGATCAATACCAGGAGGTTATGGGTTAAGTCCGTATAGTTTTATTATAAAAAATACACGTGATGGTAATTTTGAGCCAATAGTTCAATCACGTTTAGGAATGGTAACTGATGCAAAATGGGGAAATATTGATATGGATCCAGAATTTGAATTGATAGTTGTTGGAGATTGGACTCCCATTATAGTTATAGATGAAAATGAGGATGGAAAGTTTGTAGCATCTAAGTTAAAAGGAGGAGAAAATTATTATGGTTTATGGAATACAATTGAATTAGCAGATTTAAATGATGATGGAAAGTCAGATATTTTAGTTGGAAATACTGGAAAAAATTTTAAGTGGCAACCTACAATAGAATCACCTGTTTATTTATATGTAGATGATTTTGATGAAAATGAACAATCAGATCCCATAATTTTTTATGACTTTTTTGGAACCTATCGACCTTTTAATACTAAGGATAACTTGGGTTCTCAAATGCCGATGATCAAAAAGAGGTTTAATAAGTATAAAGATTTTTCGAAAGTTGAAACAATTGAAAATTTGACTGGCAAAAAAGAAAAAAATATTCTTGAAATAAAAAAATTAACAGAATTAAAATCTATGCTTTTTATAAATAAGGGTGAGGATTTTGACCCAACTCCTCTTCCTTTTGAAGCCCAATGGAGTAGTATTCAAGACTTCTTTTGGGATAAAGAGACTGAAGAAATATTTTATGTAGGAAACTCCGAAGAGTTTGTGACTGAGCTAGGAGCTCAAAGTGCAAATCCAGGGGGAATAATTGAATTTGATAATCAAGCTATTCATAAAGAGTTCCTACCTTTACCTATAAACCTTAACTTAAGGAGGGTTATTAAATTGAATAATGATAATATGCTTTTGATTGCTAATAATGATTACATATATATACTAAAAAGAATAAATGATTAAAAAAATCAACTTTAAAATTATTTTACTATTTGTCTTAACAATTTCATGTACACCAAATACTGAATATATTGAAAAACTGGAAAATCCAGAACTCTTTCAAGATGCAATGCAAAACCTCACTGATGTTATAGTATATGATATTTTTTCTCCACCGGTCGCATCAAGAGTCTATGCATACCCCTCTATTGCAGCATACGAGACTATGCGTTTTTCTAAACCAAAAAAATTTATTACACTTAGCGGCCAGGTTAAAGAATTAGAGCAAGTTAAATCACCAGAGGATAAAAATATAAACTTCAATTTGGCAGCCCTATATGCTTTTAATAAAGTTGGGAGAGCACTTATTTTTTCAGAAGACAAGATGGATAGTTTTGATGAGATTTTTTATAAAAAAATAAAATCATTTAAGACACCCCGACGTGTAATTAAGTCATCAAAAAAATACGGTGAATTTGTTGCAGATCATGTTCTCGAATGGGCTAAATATGACAATTACAATCAAACCAGAACATATCCTAAATACACTATAAGAGAACCTGAAAACTTCTGGAAACCAACTCCTCCTGATTATATGGATGGAATTGAGCCTCACTGGAATAAAATCAGAACTCTTGTAATAAAATCTGCAGGTATGTTTCCTTCAAAACCTCCTATTAAATTTGATTTAACAAAAGGCAGTCCTTTTCAAAATCAACTTCAGCAAGTATATGAGATTGGTGAAAATTTAAGTGATGAACAAATAGAGATGGCTAAGTTTTGGGACTGCAATCCATATGTTACGCATCATAGGGGACATGCTATGTTTGCAACAAAAAAAATAACTCCTGGAGGGCATTGGATTGGAATTACATCTGTCGCAACTCGAAAAGCAAAGAGTAACTTCTCAGAAACAATAAATGCTTATGTGAATGTTTCAATTTCTCTTTTTGATGGATTCATTTCCTGTTGGGATGAAAAATGGAAGACATTAGTGGTTAGACCCGAAACACTAATTAATAAATATTATGATGAAGAATGGCTTCCAATTCTTCAAACCCCCCCATTTCCTGAATATACAAGTGGCCATTCAGTGATTTCAAGAGCCGCCGCCGTTACTCTTACTGATCTTTTTGGAGAAAATTTTAATTTTGTAGATACAACCGAACTAAAATATGGTCTTCCTGAAAGAAGTTTTAATTCTTTCATACATGCATCTGAAGAAGCTGCAATATCAAGATTATATGGAGGTATACATTATATGATGGCAATTGAAGAAGGTGTTACTCAAGGAAATAAAGTGGGGGTTTTTATTGTTGATAATCTCCAGACTAAATCAAATTAAATCCTAGAGAGATATTAATAGGCATTATTACACTAAAAATGAAATAAAAAATTGTTTAGATAAACCATTAATGAAACAATTGAAAGAGTTGATGGTTATTCGAAATACACATAAAGCTTTTGGCGGTGAATTCCTTTTGATAAAAACAGATAAACTTTTTAATGTTAAATGGATAAATATAACACATAGTGCAGAAATTTATATTGATCTCGACAAAATGTCGATGAAAACTTCTTTTTCAACCTAAAGTATTATTTTTAATTACATTTAAAGAATAGAATTTATGCAGATTACAAAACCACGCTTATCTTTTTGGCAAATCTTTAATATGAATATAGGGTTTTTAGGGATTCAATATAGTTTTGGATTGCAACAAACCGCCATTAATCCAATATTTCTATATTTAGGAGCTTCAGAAGATATGTTGCCTATATTAAACATTGCTGGCCCAGTTACAGGTTTAATTGTACAGCCAATTATTGGAGCGATGTCTGATAAAACTTGGTCAAACCGATGGGGAAGACGCAAGCCTTATTTTTTAATAGGTGCGATTATTGGAAGTTTGTGTTTATTTGCTTTTCCTACAAGTCCGGTCCTTTGGTTTGCAGTAGGTTTGTTATGGATTCTAGATGTGGGTAATAATATAGCAATGGAACCATACAGAGCTTTTGTAGGTGATAAATTACCGGAAAAACAATTAAGTCTTGGTTATCAAATGCAAAGTCTTTTTGTTGGTGCAGGTATTTTATTGGCTAACTTTTCAATTATTTTATTTCAAGATTTGTTTGGAGGAGAATCGATTGAAGTAGCAGGTTCAATTCCTGAGTGGTTGTATTATTCATTTTTTATTGGAGGTTTTCTTTCCATAGCTACTATATTATGGTCTGTATTGAAAACATCTGAAATTCCTCCATCTGAAAAGGAGTTAATAGAGATAAATAGAGATAAAAATCTAAGAATAGGGAGTCGTATTAGTAAACCTCTTTATGAAATTGTAGATGCTATCAAAGAAATGCCTAAATCTATGTGGAAAATCGGCTTAGTATATTTATTTCAGTGGTATGCTCTTTTTGTATACTGGCAGTTCATTACACCCCTTTTTAAGTTAACGATGAATTATTCTACGTCAGAAGCTGCATCTCAAGCTGCTAAAATGAGTACAATCTATAATGTCATCACAATGTTGGTTGCACTGGCTTTAGTCCCACTATCACTTCGATTTGGCGGTAAAAAGATTTACTCCTTAAGTTTAATAGGCACGGCTATTGCGTTATTTTCTATTCCTTATATTTCTGACCCAATATTTGTTTTATTACCAATGGTGTTGTTTGGAATAGGTTGGGCAGCCATGATGGGGATTCCTTATACTATGGTTTCAAAGATTGTTCCTCAAGGACGAAGAGGTGTATATATGGGGATTTTAAATATGATGATTGTAATTCCTATGTTTATTCAAACTCTAACCTTTGGACCTATCTATAAATATTTATTAGGAAGCAATGCAATTAATGCAATGCTTTTTGCAGGTGTATTTTTTGCTATTTCAGCTATTTTAGCAATGCGATTAAAAGAAACTGCTACTAATTAATATTTGCTAAGTTGCCATTTTGTAAAATACACATAAATTTCAACACAGTATTTTACCATCTTACTAGACAGCCATTATAGGCTTTTATATTACATTTGTTTCAAAGGATTATTATGAATCAAAAGGATCGTAAATCAGCATTAAATTACCATTCAAAACCAAAGCCTGGTAAAATTGAAACGGTTCCAACAAAACCATACAGCACTCAAAGAGATTTAGCACTGGCTTACTCACCTGGTGTTGCTGAGCCTTGTAATGAGATAGCTAAAGAAATAAACAATGTTTATAAATACACAAATAAAGGCAACCTAGTTGCGGTCATTTCAAATGGAACAGCTGTTTTGGGGCTGGGAGATATTGGTCCTGAAGCATCAAAGCCCGTTATGGAGGGAAAAGGATTATTATTTAAAATTTTTGCGGATATTGATGTTTTTGATATAGAAATTGATGCCAAAGACACTGAATTGTTTATTTCTACTGTTAAAGCAATTTCTCCGACTTTTGGAGGTATTAATCTTGAGGATATTAAAGCACCTGAAGCTTTTGAAATTGAAAAACGTTTAAAAGAGGAGCTTGATATACCGGTAATGCATGATGATCAGCATGGAACTGCAATTATTTCTTGTGCAGCACTGCTAAATGCATTAGAGTTAGCAAACAAAAAGATAGATAAGGTTAAAATTGTTATCTCAGGAGCTGGGGCTGCTGCGATTTCATGCACTAGGCTGTATGAGTCTTTTGGAGCTACAAGAAAAAACATTGTCATGACTGACAGTAAAGGCGTTATAAGAAATGACAGAAAAAATTTAAGTAAAGAAAAAGCTGAATTTTCAACTCACTTAAATCTAAATACCCTTGAAGAAGCTCTCGAAGATGCCGATGTTTTTATAGGGCTTTCAAAGGCAAATATAGTTAACGAAAGTATGTTAAAATCTATGGGTTCTAATCCAATAGTATTTGCTATGGCAAATCCTGACCCTGAGATTAAATATAAAACAGCATGTTCAGTTCGAGATGACATTATTATGGCAACTGGTCGTTCTGATAATCCAAATCAAGTAAATAATGTTTTAGGTTTTCCATTTATTTTTAGAGGAGCATTAGATGTACGTGCAACAACAATTAATGAAGCTATGAAAAAGGCAGCCGTAAAGGCTTTAGCTGATTTAGCTAAAGAGCCAGTTCCAGAGCAAGTAAATATAGCTTATGATGAAACACGTTTATCTTTTGGAAAAGAATATATTATTCCAAAACCTTTTGATCCTAGGTTAATTATTGAAATTCCTCCAGCAGTTGCAAAAGCTGCAATTGAATCAGGAGTAGCTAAAGAACCGATTTTAGATTGGAAAAAATATAAAGAAAAATTAGCTTTAAGACTTGATAATGATCAAAAACTAGTTCGTTTAATTCATAATACTGCAAAACGAAAGCCTAAAAAATTAATTTTTGCAGAAGCGGATCACCTAGATGTACTAAAAGCAGCTCAAATAGTTTATGACGAAGGAATTGCTATTCCAATTCTTCTTGGTCACGAACCTGTTATTAGAGATTTAATGACTACAATAGATTTTGAAGCAGACTTAAAAATAATTGATCCAAAATCTAGTCTTCAGGAAGAATCAAGAAAAAAGTACGCTGAAATTTTTTGGAATGATCAGAAAAGAAATGGTAAAACTTTATACGATTCTCAAAGGTTACTAAGAGAAAGAAACTATTTTGGAGCAATGATGGTTAAAAATGGAGATGCAGATGCAATGTTGTCTGGCTATTCGAGAAATTACCCTGCGGTCATTAAACCAATTTTAGAATGTATTGGTCCAGCTAAGGGAGTTAGGAGAGTGGCAGCAACAAATTTAATGCTTACTCAGCGTGGTCCAATTTTTCTATCTGACACCTCTATAAACATAAACCCTTCAGCTAAGGAATTAGCTAAAATAGCACAAATGACTGCTCAAACAGCAAAGATGTTTGGACTGCAACCAGTATTAGCTATGCTTTCTTATTCTAACTATGGTTCCTCTGAATTTGCAGAAGCCACAAAAATAACTGAAGCGGTTAAGTTTTTACATCGATATTATCCTGATATTGATGTTGATGGTCCAATTCAATCTGATTTTGCTTTGAATAAAGAAATGTTAAAAAGCAGGTTTCCTTTTTCTCAATTATCAAAAAAAAATGTAAATACTTTAATATTTCCTAATCTTGATTCTGCCAATATAACTTATAAATTAATGAAAGAGTTAAACGGAACATTATCAATAGGACCAATTTTAATGGGGCTTAATGCCCCTGTTCACATACTGCAGCTTGGTGCTTCAGTTCAAGAAATTGTTAATATGGCCGCAATGGCTGTTGTAGATGCTCAACAAAAAAGAAAATAATGATAACTCAACTCAAAGGTCTTCTAGTAGAAAAGTATCCTACCCATTTAGTTATTGACTGTCAGGGTGTTGGATATAAAGTAAATATATCTTTACATACTTATGGTCAGCTTAAAAAACAAGATAATATTACAATATATACGCATCTTCAAATTCGTGAAGATGCTCATATTTTATATGGCTTTATTACTGAGTTGGAGCGTGCAATATTTAGACTTTTAATCAGTGTTTCGGGAATAGGAACAAGTATTGCTAGAACTATGCTTTCATCATTAGCTCCTGAAGAGGTTCAAAATGCAATTGTAAGTGAAGACTTGAATAGAATAAAAAGTGTAAAAGGAATTGGACTAAAAACAGCTCAACGTCTTATAATTGAACTTAAAGACAAGGTTAAGGATCTTTACGGTATTGAGCAAATTCATACAAAATCAAACAATACAACGAAAGAAGAAGCGTTATCAGCTCTAGAGGTACTTGGATATAATCGAAGAAACTCTGAAAAAGTAATTGATAACCTAGTTCAAAGTGATTCTGAAAGTTCAGTTGAAACTCTAATAAAGTTAGCTTTGAATAAACTTTAAAGCACGTTTGACTAATCGTCGATTTTTTGTTTTTGTAAAATCATCATTCCTAATAATTTTTATATTTTTTGGGCTTAACTCTTATTCCCAAAATGTTATTGATCAAGATTCAATAATTAAAATTTCATTTCCAGAGTCTTCTATTATTGATAATATATATAGTTATAACCCTATTACGAATATGTATTATTTGTCAAAATCAATAGGAGACTATCCAATTAACACCCCTCTGGTTCTTAGTCCAAATGAATATGAAGATTGGGTTTTAAAGCAAGATTTAAAAATTTATTTTAAACAAAAAGTCCAAACTCTCAGCGGAGTTTCTTCAGAGCTTGAAGATGCTCAAAAAAATTTATTGCCAGAACTTTATGTAAACAATAAATATTTTAAAAGTATATTTGGCAGTGATATTATTGATATTGATCCTCAGGGATCTATAGGCATAGATTTTGGTGTAAGGTATCAAAAAAATGATAATCCAGCAGCATCCCCGCGAAACAGAAGTAGCTTTAGTTTTGATTTTGATCAAAGAATAACCTTGAGTCTTTTAGGTAAAATTGGAGAACGACTTCAATTAACTGCAAATTATGATACGGAATCTACATTTGATTTTCAAAATTTAATTAAAGTTCAGTTTAACCCTCCAAAAGCTCAAGAGGTATTCAGTTTTTATAATGACGTGAATTCCAAATCATCAAATTCTTTTGCTGAAAGATTTTCTGATTTAGAAAACAAAATAGGTGATGCAGAAATAAAATTAAAAGATGCAAAAACAAAAATAGAAGAACTTAGAACTAGAGGATCAACTTATGCAGATAACCCATCAGCGCTTGGTAATGATGTTGCTGACTATTTAGATGGGAAAGTAACTGAGGACGGTATATTACAAAATATAGATATTGGAAATATTAGCATGCCTCTTAATAGTAATTTAATTCAGGGAGCTCAGAGTTTGTTCGGCGTTAGAACTGATTTGAAATTTGGAAAAACTAAAGTAACTGCAGTTTTTTCAGAGCAGAGATCCCAATCTCAACAGGTAGTATCTCAGGGTGGAGGTTCACTTCAACAATTCGAAATTTTTGCTTTGGATTACGAGGAAGATAGACATTATTTTTTAAGTCAATTCTTCAGGGATCAATATGATTCAGCCCTAAAAACATATCCATATATTAATTCAAATATTCAAATTAATAGAATAGAGATTTGGGTTACAAATAGAGGCTCTCAAACACAAAACATCAGAAATATCATAGCACTTCAGGATCTCGGTGAGAAAAAAATAAAAAACACTAGTCTGGGCTCAGAAATCATTAATTTTTTTAACGATTCATCATCTGAATTTTTTCCAGATAATGCCGCTAATAACTTAGATCCCGCTTTAATTAATGATGGTGGAATTTTAACCCAAGATATTCGAGATATTTCTTCAGTTCAATTAGGTTTTGGATCTGAAAAGCAGAAGTTTAAGGAAGGTATTGACTATGCAGTTCTTGAAAGCGCAAGAAAACTAAGCAACAACGAATATACCTTAAACCCTAGGTTAGGTTATATTTCTTTGAATCAACGTTTAAGTAATGATGAAGTACTATCTGTCTCTTTTCAGTATACATATAATGGAAAGGTTTATCAGGTTGGAGAATTTGCAAATGGAAGTATACCAGGAACTACTTTATCTAGCTCTGAATCTTCTGGTTTGGAATTAAATAATAATAGTATAATAACAAAACTTTTAAAAAGTAACTTAACAGATGTGACTGAGCCTGTATGGAACCTAATGATGAAAAACATATATAGCACAGGAGCATTTAACTTGTCAGAAAAAGATTTTAAGTTAAATATTTTATATGTCGATCCTTCACCAATAAATTACATTAGTCCTGTAGATGAAGATATTTGGCCACAAGATTTAGAAAATCAAATTTTATTAAAAACTTTTGAGCTTGATAAACTTAATTTATATCAAGATCCAGTTTCAGAGGGAGACGGTTTTTTTGATTATGTCCCTGGAATTACAATTGACCCAAAATCAGGGAGAATAATTTTCCCACAGATCGAACCTTTTGGATCGTATTTATTTAATGTGTTGAACTCTAATGGTGGTATTGAAAATTATGATCAAGAAAACACCTTTAACATTAATCAAAAAAAATATGTTTTCAAAGAAATGTATTCATTAACTAAGGCAGCTGCATTTGAGGTTTCAGAGAAAAATAAATTTCAATTAAAAGGAAGATATTCATCAACAAGTAGTGATGGGATAGCTGTGGGTGCATTTAACATTCCAAGGGGTTCTGTTCAGGTTACTGCAGGCGGCAGGCTCTTACAAGAAGGAATTGATTACACTGTTAACTATGATATTGGGAGAGTAAAAATACTTGATCCTGGTTTAAAAGCATCAAATATTCCAATTTCTATTTCCTTGGAGAATAACTCTTTTTTCAATCAACAAAATAAAAGGTTTGCAGGAGTAAACATAGAGCATCAAATTAATGAAAAAGTAGTAGTAGGAGGGACATTTTTAAACCTAAATGAAACCCCTTTGACTCAAAAAGCAAATTATGGAACTGAGCCAGTTAACAACACAATGGTTGGATTTAATTCGAACTTTTCGACTGAGTTACCATTTTTATCAAGATTAATAAATAGAATCCCATCTCTACAAACTGATATCCCGTCAACATTATCTTTTAGAGGAGAAGTAGCTTCATTAATTTCAGGAAACCCCAGAAATACTAATCTTGATGGTGAAGCAAATGTTTACATAGATGATTTTGAAGGAGCACAAACTAATATAGATGTCAAAGGTTTTACTTCATGGAAACTAGGAAGCGTACCCTATAAAAACTTTAAAGGATCAGGCTTACCAAATAATGATATTACATCAGGATACGGAAGAGCTAAGCTAGCTTGGTACTCAATTGATCCAATTTTTTACACAAATAGTAGGCCACAAGGAATTAATAATAATGATATTTCTAATAATACAACCAGAAGAATTTTTATTAATGAAATTTTTCCTGAACAAGATTTAATACAAGGTTCTACAACGATTCAACAGACCTTTGATTTAGCATTTTATCCTAATGAAAAAGGTCCTTATAATAATTCTAATAATATAAATTTTCAATCCAATTTATCAGAAAATTGGGCAAGTATAATTAGGCCAATTAGCTCTACTAATTTTGAGCAATCAAATGTGGAGTTTATCGAATTTTGGTTATTAGACACTTTTTCAGAATCAGAAGATGGTGAGGATGATCTGGGAGAACTTATTTTTCATCTAGGAAACATATCTGAAGACATATTAAAAGATGGAAGAAAACAGTATGAAAATGGCTTGCCGGGCTCTGGAGAAGAAAATTTAACTCAAAATACTTCATGGGGAAAAGTGCCTTCAATTCAATCACTTTTATATGCATTTAATACAGTTGAGCAGGATAGAAATTTGCAAGATTTAGGATTAGATGGTCTTTCTGATTTAGAGGAAAAAAACATATATACAAATGGACCCATAGATGATCCTGCAGGTGATAATTATAAATATTTTGTTTCAGCTGAAGGAGGAATTTTAAATAGATATAAAAATTATAACGGTACTCAAGGTAATTCTCCAATTGCATTTTCTAATACAGATCGAGGAAATACAACTCAGCCTGATATTGAAGATATTAATCAAGACCAAAGTATGAATACAATTGACAGCTATTTTGAATATAAAATACCGATTTCAAGATCAATGACAGTTGGAAATCATCCTTTCATTTCGGATGTTCGTCAAAATGTAAAAATAGACCTTCCAAATGGAGATAATATTACGACAAGGTGGATTCAATTTAAAGTTCCAGTAAAAAAATCATATTATGAGTCATCTAATTATTCTAACTATTTTGAATCTATAAATAATATTCAAGACCTAAGATCAATTCGATTTATGAGGATGGTTTTAAGAGGCTTTAATAAGCCAACAGTTCTTAGGTTTGGAACTTTAGATTTAGTAAGAGGAGACTGGAGAAGGTACAATAGAGGGCTTAATGAAAACTTAGTTAACAATAAAAACACAACAGTAGACATTAGCACTGTAAATATCTTAGAAAATGAAAATAGAACTCCAATAAACTATATTTTACCCCCAACTATTCAGCGTGAACAAATAAATAATAACAATACGATTGTTAGGCAAAATGAACAATCTCTGTCTTTTAGAGTATGCGATCTTCAGCCAATGGATTCAAGAGGAATTTTTAAAAATGTTCAAATTGATATGAGGCAATACAAGAAAATTAAAATGTTTCTTCATGCGGAGTCAATACCAGGAAAAACGCCATTACCCGGTGAGGGTTCTACTGAAGTTTTTGATGAAAGATTAGTAGCATTTATTAGAATTGGGAGTGACTATAAAGATAATTTTTATCAAATCGAAATCCCTCTTAAGCCTTCAGAATATGAATCAAATATTTCAAATAACTTAAGCGCTGAAGCAGTTTGGATTCCAGATCAAAATTCTATTGAAATCTCACTTGATTTATTAGCTAAGTTAAAAGCTAGAGCTCTTCAAAGAATTAGTGTTGGAGGCGCTTCATATTTTGACGAAGAATTAAATTTAATTGATGAGTTTACTTCAATAAGTGATTTGCCGGGATCAAAGAAATATAAATTTGCAATAAAAGGGAATCCGTCGCTAGGAAACATAAGAAGCTTGATGATTGGTGTAAAAAATCCATCAACAAATTTAGGACAAACTCTATGTGGAGAGGTTTGGTTTAATGAACTAAGAATTGCAGGTATTGACTCTCAAGGAGGGTGGGCTGCAATTGGATCTGTGGATGCTAATATTGCTGATCTTGCTTCAATTTCAGCAACTGGTAGGTTTTCAACAGTTGGGTTTGGGACAATAGATCAGTCACCAAATCAGAGTAATAGAGAAGCTGTTTCTCAATATGATTTAATTTCAGAAGTAAATATGGGTAAGTTGTTGCCTAAAAAATGGGGAATACAATTGCCAATCAATTTTGGGCTTGGTGAAACCATAATCACTCCTGAATATGATCCCTTTTATCAGGATATTTTATTAAAAGACAGGTTGGACACTTCAATTAGAAACTCACAAAAAGATTCTATAAAAAATCAGGCTATTGATTATACTAAAAGAAAAAGCATAAGCTTAATTGGAGTTAGAAAGTTAAGTTCTGGTAAAAATAAAAATAGAATTTATAGTCCTGAAAACTTTGATTTTTCATACGCATATAACGAAATACAACATCATGATTATGAGATTGAAAATCAAAAAAATGCTGATTTACTTCTTTCAGCTAATTATGGGTATTCATTTAACAGTTTAGAAATAAAACCTTTTTCAAAAATTAAAATATTTAGTCAAAAAAAATATTGGCAGTGGTTGAAGGAGTTTAACTTTAATCCATTACCAAATAATATTGCAATTACTTCAAGAATTAATAGAAGTTTTAGGACGCAAAGATTTAGAGAGGTTTATAACGAAAATATAGATACTAGCAAACAATTATCTCTTCCTGACCTACAGCAACGTAATTTTTTGTTTGACTGGAGTTATAAAATTAATCATAACCTAAGTAAATCATTAAGATTAAGTTTTACAGCAACTAATAATAGAATTGTAAGAGGTACAGATGCATCATTCAATAACGAAAACAAATATTCAAATCCGATATATAATAATATTTGGAGTCTTGGTGAAACAAACAGTCATGCTCAATCTTTATCTGTTAACTATAAATTACCATTTAGATATATACCTTTTTTAAGTTTTATTGATGGAAATTACAATTATACAGGAGATTTTAATTGGCAAAGAGGTTCTCAAGCTTTAGCAAATGTAGTGTCTGAAAATGGAGACAGATTAGGAAATGTAAATACAATTCAAAATGCAAATACTAAAACTTTGTCTGGAGCGATTTCATTTCAAAAACTATACTCAGTTTTAAAGCTAACAGATCAAAATAAATTTACACAAGTAATTAATAAAAAAGAAAAATCAAAAAAGAAAAAATCAAAAGCTTTAAATAAGAAAACCAAAAAAAACATTAAGTCAGCAGTTGATATATTAAACACATTGAAGCGAATACAATTTAATTATTCAGAAAACAATGGAACAGTTTTACCTGGTTATATTCCTTCAACTGGATTTGTTGGAACAATTCAGCCTTCAGTAGGTTTTACATTTGGAGATCAAGCTGATATTAGATATGAAGTTGCTAGAAATGGCTGGTTAACTAGTTTTCCTAATTTCAATCAATCATTTACACAAGTACACAACAACAGTTTAAACATCACCGCTCAATGGTCACCGTTTAAGGATTTAGTAATTGATTTTAATTTAGAAAACAATTATTCAGAAAATAGTTCTGAAAACTATAGAGTTGAAAACCTAGAGTATATTTCTTTAAATCCTAATTTTTATGGAAATTTCGGAACATCAACCATACTTTTAAAAACTGCTTTCAAATCTTTCAATGGAGAATTTAGTCCTATTTTTGAAAACTTTAGAATTAATAGACTTAAAATTGCAAATAGATTAGCTTCTAGCTCAGGAATGTCTAATCAAGAAACTGATAATGACGGTTTCCCAATTGGCTTTGGGAAAAATAATCAGCTGGTTCTAATTGGAGCTTTTGTTTCTGCATATTCAGGCTTGTCTGCTGCTGATGTTGAAATAGATCCTTTGAGTAAAAGCTCTTTACCTAATTGGAACATGAAATTTACAGGATTTAATAACCTCAAATCATTTAAAAAGATTTTTCAAAGATTTACTATTTCTCATGGTTATAGAGCAAGCTATACGATTAATAATTTTCAAGCAAATTTAGATTTTGACTCAAACTCCATAGCTAATGTTGACGGAGCTGGAAATTTCATCAACAGTAAAATATATTCAAATATAAATTTGGTTGAGCAGTTTAATCCATTAATAAGATTAGATATTGAATTAAAAAATTCATTCAAATTACTTGCTGAGTTAAAAAAAGACAGGGCTTTGTCTTTGAGTTTAGACAATAACCTTCTTACTGAATCATTTGGAAATGAGTATATCATTGGATTTGGATATAGATTTAAAAATCTTAGAATGAATACAAGAATAGGAGGAAGGCGTTCAACCTTAAAAGGAGATTTAAACATCAAAGCTGATATTTCCTATAGAAAAAATCAAACTGTTCTCAGAAATCTTGAATATGACAACAATCAAGTTACTGCTGGACAAACTCAGCTATCAATTAAGTTTAGTTCAGATTATTCAATTTCTCAAAACTTCACCGCCCTTCTTTTTTATGATCATAATTTTTCTGAATTTGCAATTTCAACAGCTTTTCCTCAAACAACAATTAGGTCGGGTATAACTATTAGGTACAATTTTGGCAATTAAATTTAAATAATAATGGTAAAATATTACATTTGTTTTTTAAAATAAATCAATGAATATCCCAAAAAATTTAAAATACACAAAAGACCATGAATGGGTTCTAATAAATGGAGACCAAGTAACAGTTGGTATTACTGATTTTGCTCAAAGTGAACTTGGAGATATAGTTTATGTTGAAGTAGAGACAGCAGGAGAAGATTTAGATAATGAAGCTGTTTTTGGCTCTGTTGAGGCAGTTAAGACTGTTTCGGATCTTTTTATGCCAGTTTCGGGAACAGTAGAGTTTTTTAATGAAGAGCTTGAAGCAACTCCTGAACTTGTTAATGATGATCCTTATGGTGCTGGTTGGATGATTAAAATTAAAGTAAAAAATATTAAAGAAATTGACTCTTTACTAGACTCTGAGGCGTATGAGGAGTTGTTAAATGGAAATTAATCTCTCTTTTAAAATTATTTTGTTTCAACATTGATAAGTTTAATGAGGTTTTTTTTACAATTTTTTCTAGATTAGCATCTTTAAACTCCTAAGTATGCAACCAAAAAAGAATCCAAACGCTGATCATTCTAAAAACAGCTCACTTTATTTCGTTATAGGCTTAGCAGTTATATTGTTGATAACTTGGCGCGCCATTGAGTGGAAAACATATGCTACAGTATATGCTTATGAAGCGCTAAACATAGACGATGACGATGACGAAGATGTTCCAATCACTGAGCAACTTAAAACCCCTCCTCCTCCTCCTCCTCCTCCTCCAGCACCAGAAGTTATTGAGATTGTAGAAGATGAAGAAGAAGTTGAAGAGACTGTGATAGAATCAACAGAAACAGATCAAGATGAGATTGTTGAAATAGAAGAAGTAGAAATTGAAGAAGAATATGACGATGTAGAAGTTCCTTTTGCTGTTATTGAAGACGTTCCAATTTATCCTGGTTGTGAACGTGTAAAAAAGTCAGAAAGAAGAAGCTGCTTCCAGGAACAAATAAATAAGCATATTAGAAAAAACTTTAGATATCCGGACATCGCTCAAGAAATGGGTATTCAAGGAAGGGTATATGTAAGTTTTATCATTAACAAGGATGGTACTATTGGAAATATTAGAGAACGTGGTCCTGATAAAAACTTAGAAAAAGAAGCTCACAGAATCATAAGCAAGCTACCTCGAATGACTCCAGGTAGACAAAGAGGAAGACCAGTTAGAGTTCCGTTTTCTATCCCGATAACATTTAAATTAAATTAACAACTAAAAACCCAGCTTTATGAAGCTGGGTTTTTTATTTAAAAGGAATATTATTATAGGTACTTTATGTTACATGAATTATCTTTGTAAAACAATTAACTCCATCTAGTAATATATATTCAGGCTTGAAACTTACCCTCAATGATTTTTTTCAATTAACAAAAATTAGACTTGCTTTAAGTGTTGTTTTTTCATCTTTAGCAGGATATTTTTTAGCAGCGGAATCAATTAGCTTAAAACCCATTCTTTTGCTTTTTGTTGGAGGGTATGCCATGGTTGGAGCTTCCAATGTTTTTAATCAATTAATTGAAAGAGATAAAGACGGTTTAATGAATCGAACTTCAGGTAGGCCTCTTCCAGGAAAAAGAATAACCCCATCCCAGGTTTTATTTATTGGATTGTTTCTGTCTATATTAGGAATAGGAGCATTATACCTAATAAATCTTAAAACAGCTTTAACCGGAGCCATATCCATCTGTCTTTACGTTTTCACTTATACTCCTCTAAAAATAAAAACTCCTTTGTCTGTTTTTGTTGGTGCAGTTCCTGGAGCAATTCCTTATATGCTGGGCTGGGTTGCGTATACTAACAGCTTTGGTATTGAGCCGGGTGTTTTATTTCTATTTCAATTCTTTTGGCAATTTCCTCATTTCTGGGCACTTGCCTGGATGTTTGATAAAGACTATAAAAAGGCCGGATTCAAAATGTTGCCAACTGGGAAAACTGATAATGCCAGTGCATTTCAAGTAGTTTTCTATTCTATTTGGACAGTGGTTATATCTTTATTGCCAATGACTAAATATACAGGCACATTGAACCTATCTCCTTTTGGAGGGCTTCTAGTTCTTATTTGCGGCTTAGGAATGTTATTTTTTGCATTTAGATTAATGAAAGAACGAACGAATAAAGCAGCAAAAAACCTTATGTATTCAAGTATTTTATACTTAACATCTGTACAAATTATTTATGTTTTAGATAAATTTTAATAAAAAACAATGATATCAGAAAAAATAAATATTAAAGCTAAAAAGATGATGCTTCTTATCGGAATGGTGAGCATAACAATGACATTCGCAGGGCTAACCAGTGCATATGTAGTTAGCTCATCAAGATCAGACTGGCTTACTTCTTTTGAAATGCCTCTAGCATTTACGATTAGTACTTTTATTTTAATACTAAGTAGTATTACTTTTGGTTTTGCAAAACACTTTAACTCTATTGATTCATTAAAAAAATCAATAATGTTTATCATTTTCACAATACTATTAGCTTTTACTTTTATCTACTATCAGTTTGAAGGTTTTGGTCAAATTATAAATTCAGGATATTATTTTACTGGTGCTCAAAGCTCAATTACAACCTCTTTTTTATATGTGTTAGTGATGTTACATATGGCACATTTATTTGCAGGAATAATTGTTTTATTCGTTGTATTATATAACTTAATTAAAGGTAAATATTCTGGCTCAAACAAACTAGGCATTGAACTTGGAGTTGTTTTTTGGCATTTTCTAGATTTTCTTTGGTGTTATTTGTATTTATTTGTGGTTTTGTACAAATAGAATTAATAAATTTGCTAAAAATTAATTTTAAATTTTTTTATGGAACTAACAGCTAAGGAGCATTCTGAAGACGAGACACTTTGGGGAGGAGATAAACAGCCTTTTAAAGCAACCTATGGAAAAATGATGATGTGGTTTTTCATAGTTTCTGATGCACTAACTTTTTCTGGATTTCTTGTGGCGTATTCTTTTTCTCGTTTTAAAAACATTGATTCGTGGCCAATTGCGGATGAAGTTTTTAATCACTTCCCTTTTCTTCATGGCGTGAATGCTCCAATGTATTATGTTGCATTAATGACATTTGTATTAATTTTTTCTTCTGTTACTATGGTTCTTGCCGTAGACGCTGGACATCACATGAAACAATCTAAGGTTGCTTTTTATATGTTTTTAACAATAATAGGAGGTGCTATTTTCGTTGGTTCTCAAGCATGGGAATGGAAAAACTTTATCAAAGGAGAGTATGGTGCTTTAGAAACAAATGGTGGTCAGATTCTGCAATTTATAAATACTGATGATAAAAGAATTTCTATAGAAGATTTTGCTTTAGAATTACCCACCGAGCGATCTACTCACGAAAGCAGTAATGGTTTATGGTTCAGTTATGAGCCATCAGTTACAGAAATTACTGTTTCTGAGGTAAAAGCAGGTTTCAAAAATAATGAAGAATTATTAATTAGAACAGAAAAACTTAATTCTTCAGGGGATAAAACTATTTTATCTAGAGAAGAATCCCTGGCTAAAATTGAAAGTGCAATCCAAGTTGTTCAAGGAGCAAACCTTATTCACAATGAATATGGAAATCGTCTTTTTGCAGACTTTTTCTTTTTTATAACTGGGTTTCATGGATTTCACGTTTTTTCAGGGGTAGTTATTAATATCATTATTTTCTTTAATGTTTTAATGGGTACTTATGAAAAAAGAGGGCATTATGAAATGGTTGAAAAAGTTGGTTTATACTGGCATTTTGTTGATTTGGTATGGGTTTTTGTATTTACATTTTTCTATCTCGTTTAAAAAAAAAATATGGCAGACGACACACATAAATTAGCAATTTTCAGAGGTTATTTGAAATTTAAATCAAATACACAAAAGATATGGGGAGTATTAATTTTTTTATCAATTGTAACAACAGTTGAAGTTATTCTCGGAATTGTAAAACCGCAAATTTTAATGACACCCTTTATAAGAATTAAATTACTTAATTGGATTTTTATTATTCTAACATTAGTTAAGGCGTATTATATTGCATGGGATTTTATGCACATTAGGGATGAAAAATCTGGACTAAAAAACGCAATTGTTCTTCCATTAATTATTCTAATACCATATTTAATTTTTATAATATTACTTGAAGGAGATTATATTTTCAATGTAATGCAGGATGGTTTTGTTAGTTGGAACTTTTAATTGGGTTTCACTTTTATAATATTTATTGTTAAATGAAAAAAGAAACTCAAAAGTTTATAGTCCTAGGAATCTTGTTTATTTTCCCAATAGTCATCTATTTATTTTTTGCTTCTGGAAAAAATAACTTTGCAAAACTTCCAGTTCTAACAACTGGTGTGATGGATTTAAGTTCTTTTACACATTTAAGAGATGATAAAGTTATTTTGAATGACCATATTACTGTTTTATGTTATTGGGGATCAGATTTGAATTTAAAAAAAGGTGATGCTTTTAACCTAAATCAAAAAATTTATAAGCGATTTTATCAATTTAAAGATTTTCAGTTTGTCGCTTTAATCACTAATGATCAAGAAAATCAGGTTGTTTTATTAGAAGAAGATTTGTCAAAGGGAGCTGGTACTGACCTTGTTAATTGGAAATTCATGAAAGGTTCTTCCATAGACATTGAAAATCATTTTACAAGCTTAAAAACAACACTTGAGTTAGACGCTAAGCATAGCACACCTTATGTCTTTATAATTGATCGAAACGGCAACTTAAGAGGGCGTGATGATGATGAAGATATCGGAACTTTGTTTGGGTATAATGCCGAATCAGTTGCTGAAATTAACAATAAAATGGAAGATGATGTTAAAGTCATTTTAGCAGAATATCGATTAGCGCTAAAAAAATACTCTGTTAGGTAGATTCATTATGAAAAAATATTACTCATTAATTTTATCGTTTATTATAATTGTCATTGCGGTTAGATTATTTCCAGTAATTATAGACAGAGTTAAAAATTCTAAAATTGTTGAAAACAACAGATCTTCAGGACCTAAGCCATTATCTTATATTATACTTAATGGAGAAGCAAAAAAAGTTCCATCATTTCTAATGACAAATCAAGATAATTTGATAATTAGTAATGAAGATTTTAATAATAAAGTATATGTAGTTGAGTTTTTTTTCACCACTTGTCCCAGTATTTGTCCTATCATGAATAAGAACATGAAACAGCTAGAGAAAGCATTTGGAGATAGAATTGATTTTGGAATTGCTTCTTTTACTATTGATCCAGAACATGATTCACCAAAAATTTTAAAACAATATGCTGAATTATATGATGTTTTTTCCAAAAATTGGCATTTTTTAACTTCAGATAAAAAGTCTGTATTTGAGTTATCTAATAAAGGATTTAATATCTTTTCATCAATTAACCCTGAAGTTGCAGGAGGCTTTGAACATCAGGGATACTTTGCTTTAATAGACAAAAAAGGGTACATTAGATCTAGATTAGATTCATTCGGAAATCCAATTGTTTATTACCTTGGAATTGATCAAGAAAACTCAGAATTTCCAGAAGGCACAGCCATGCTCTTAGAGGATATTCCTAAATTATTGAAAGAATAGTATTATGGAAAAACAAGAATCTATTGCACCCCCTTTAAAGTATAAAAAATGGATTATTCTTTTATCAATAGTAATACCTGTTGCTGTTGCAATTTTATTTGGGATCAGAATACCTAATGTTGCTCCTCTTAATTTTTTACCTCCTATTTATGCATCAATTAATGGTATAACTGCAGTTTTATTAATTTTTGCACTTGTATCAATAAAACAAAAAAATATTGTTTTACATCAAAGGTTGATGAAATTTGCTATAGCCTTATCCGTTATTTTTTTAGGAATGTATGTGGCGTATCATATGACGTCTGATCCAACTACATATGGAGGAGAAGGCCTGATTCGAAATATTTATTTTTTCATACTAATAACGCATATTATACTTTCTATTGGAATCATTCCTATGGTTTTAATAACCTATGTAAAGGCTATTTCAAAACTCTTTGAAGACCATAAAAGAATTGCAAGAATTACATTTCCAATTTGGCTTTATATAGCTGTAACTGGTGTAATAGTTTATTTAATGATATCTCCATATTATGTCAGTTAATAAAATTAGAACATTACTTTTATTAATATTAATATTATTTATTGATCCTGTTAATGCTCAATGTTCAATGTGTAGAGCTGTCTTAGAGTCAGAGGAAGGACAACAAACAGCTAAGGGGATTAATAATGGGATTGTTTATTTGATGGCAATACCTTATATCTTGGTTGCTTTGGTTAGTTGGAGAATTTCCAAAATATATAAAAGTTAATTTTTTTCAATTATTTAGTTTATAATGTTTTTTAAAGAACTTCAATTATATAAAAAAAAATTAAAACTTAGTACTATGTTTTGCATAGTACCTTTTTATGTACTATATTTGATTTTTAATTAAAATTATTACAATGAATAAAATTCTAGTATTAATAGTTGCATTATCACTTAATTCTTGTGTTGAATTTGTGAGACCCAGTGTTCATGTAACTAATGACATAAACTTAACTATTGATGGAGAAAACATTGATGGGTTAAAAGGTGAATGGATAATAGCTTATGAGGAGAATGATGACGATGATCAATCATTTATTATAATATCAATTAAAAAAAATGAATTATTGGAAAAATAAATTTATTTAAAGTTACAGGTTTATGAATATAGAAAATACCAAAGCTCAGATGAGAAAAGGAATTTTAGAGTTTTGTATTTTATCAATTCTAAAAAAGAAGGCTAAGTATTCATTTGAAATTCTTGAAACGCTCAAAGTTTCTAAAATTCTTGTTGTAGAGGGAACCTTATATCCTCTTTTAACAAGACTGAAAAATAGTGAATTATTAGAATATCACTGGGAAGAGTCTAAAAACGGGCCACCTAGAAAATACTACAATATAACTAAAAAAGGAAAAGAGTTTTTATCTGAACTAAACGTCTCTTGGAATGAATTATCAAACACAGTCAATGAGCTTATAAAAAACATTAAATGAACAAAGCTATAAGTATACATCTTGCCCAAATCAAGTTTTCTATTGATGAAAAAGGTTATTTAAAATTAAAACTCTATTTAAAAAGCCTGGAACAGTTATTCCAATCAACATTGGGAAAAGAAGAAATAATAGAAGATATAGAGTCTCGTATTGCAGAATTGTTTTCTCAGTATAAAAATTTTGATAACTATGTGATTTCAGAAAAACAAGTAGAAATAGTTATTCAAACATTAGGGAGTATTGAAGACCTAGCAGGTGATGAAATTTTGGAAGAAAACACGAATTCTAAAATTACGAGAAAGTTCTTCAGGGATCCAGACGATTATTGGCTTGGTGGAGTTGCTGGAGGAGTCAGTAAATATTTTGCTCTAAATATTCTTTGGGTTAGACTTGTTTTATTTATTCTTTTTGTGTTTGGTGTTCCCTTTACTATTCTGACATATATTCTAATTTGGATTTTTGTACCTGAGGCAAAAACAACTGCAGATAAAATAAAAATGAAAGGAGAATCTGTAAACATTTCTAGTATAAAAAATAAAATCAAAGAAGAGTATGAAGAGTTAAGTGATTCTGTTAAAAAAGGGGATTATAAAAAAACAATGGGACCAATTCAAAATGCTTCAAAATCGAGTGTTAATTTTTTTCTAAAAATCATTCCAATTGCTTTAAGAACAATTGCCTTTTTTTTTGGAATTATTTTGGTTTTCATCTCATTCCTTAGTTTAATTGGACTAATTATTGGAGGAACAGTTGGAGGGTTTTTCTTAACCTCAGGTATCCCCTTCACTCTATCATTGTTTGGTTTTGGAGTGGAGGGTCTTTTAATATTTTTGACTTGCATTTTTGTTTGCGGAATACCATTTGTTTTTTTATTAAACCTAGCCTTAATTCTTCTAACTGGAAAACCAAAAATCATGATGAATAGTGCTTCAGTATTTGTTTTAATAGGGGTATGGATATCTACTTTGATTATTATAATACTAATCCTGACCTTAGGTGTAATTAATCTAGAAAACTATAATTCAATTATTGAAGCTATTACTTTTTCAATAAATAAAATTCCCCTTCATCAATTTAAAATAACAATTAAATGATGAGACCAACAGAAAAGGCATTTAACTTTTTGATATACATATGCCCTAGACTCAAATTGAAATTACTTTTAATCATTATTATTAACACTCAGACAGTTTTCGGTCAAAATAATTTTAATGAAAACACTTCTTACTTCATAAAAGAAAAAGGCCCCTATTCGTTAAGTATTGAAGTGACTAAATTAAAAAGTAATGAAGGATATTTAATGCTAGCAGTTTTTGATAATAACGAAAATAAAATTCTAGCCATAAATAAAATTTCAATTTTTGAGAGAAAATGTATTATAAAAATAGATTCTTTTAATGCAGGAAAATATGCGGTTAAGTTCTTCCATGATAAAAATAATAATGGAAAAATAGATTTAAATTGGATTGGGATACCTAAAGAAAGTTATGGAAATTCAAATAATATTCAACCCATAATGGGACCACCTAAATTTAAAGACATGATCTTTGAATTGAAAGACAATTTAAATTTAAAAATGACAATAATTAATTAAGTGATTAAACCTTTTGAATTATAAATAATCAAACATTTCACAAACTAATAGCTCTCGTAATTATTGCTTAAATCAACTATTATAATGATGTATATTTGTCGCATAAATTAAAAATAATGATAAACATTCAAAATCTTCATAAATCATATAAAATGGGTAAGAATACTTTACACGTTTTAAAAGGAATTGATTTTAAAGTTGAAGAAGGAGAACTGGTGGCTATCATGGGTTCCTCAGGATCAGGTAAATCCACACTTTTAAATATTATAGGAATGTTAGATCTTTTAGATGAAGGTCAGTATACCCTTGATGATGTTATTATAAAAGATTTAGATGAAACTAAGGCTGCAAGATATCGTAACAAGTTTCTAGGTTTTGTATTTCAATCATTTAATTTGATTAATTATAAAAATGCTCTTGAAAATGTTTCTCTACCTCTCTACTATCAGGGAATAAAAAGAAAAGAGCGTCAAGAGATTGCTCTTAATTACCTTGAAAGAGTTGGCCTTAAGGAATGGGCAACTCACCTTCCAAGTGAATTATCAGGAGGACAAAAACAAAGAGTTGCAATTGCAAGAGCTATGGCTGCTAGACCAAAAGTTTTGTTGGCAGACGAACCTACAGGTGCTCTTGATACAACTACATCAAATGAAGTTATGGATTTAATTCAAAAAATCAATGAAGAAGGGAAAACTATTTTAGTAGTTACTCATGAAGAAGATATTGCTAAAATGTGCAAAAGAATAGTTCGTTTGAAAGACGGTGTTATTATAGAGGATAAAAAAGTAAAACAAGTATTAGCTTCAAATTATGTTTAGTTTAGATCGTTGGCAAGAAATTTTTCAAACTATTAATAAAAATAAACTCAGAACTTTTTTATCAGGGTTTACCGTGGCTCTTGGAATTTTTATTTTTATTATTTTATTTGGTTTTGGAAATGGTCTCAAAAACACCTTTAAAGAAGAGTTTCTTGATGATGCGACAAACAGCATAAGAATGTTTGCAGGTAAAACTTCAAAGCCCTACAAAGGATTTAAATCAAATAGACGTATTGAATTTAAAAATTCAGATTTGGAAGATATTAAATTAAACTTCCCTTTTTATTTAGAATATATTACTCCCAGAATAAATCGAGGTGCACTTTCAAGTTATAAAAATGAATCTAATAATTATTCTACTCAAGGAGTAGCACCTTCTCATCAATATTTTGAAAAAACAATAATGATGAAAGGGCGTTATTTAAATGAAAATGATATAAAAAATAAAACTAAAAATGTAGTAATAGGAAGGTTAGTCGCATTAGATCTTTTTAAACAGGAAGATCCTTTAGGAAAATATATTTCTTTAGCTGGTGTTGCTTTTAAAGTAATAGGGGTTTTTCAAGATGAAGGAGGAGACAATGAAGAAAGAATTATTTTTTTACCTTATACGACTCGACAACTTCTTGAAAAAAGTAATGATAAAATTGATCAAATACTAGTTAGTTTTAAACCTGAATTAGGTCTAAAAATTGCACTCATATTTGAAAAAAAATTAAGATTGTTTTTGAAAAATAAAAAGTCTATTGACCCTACTGATTCAAAGGGTATTTACATCAGAAATGTTGCTCAAGCCGCTAGTCAAAACGAACAGTTTTCAAGTGTCCTGCAATATATCGTCACTTTTGTTGGTTTGGGGACTTTAATAGCAGGTATTATTGGAATTTCAAATATTATGGTTTTTGTTGTAAAAGAAAGAACTAAAGAATTGGGTGTTAGAAAAGCACTAGGTGCAACTCCAAGATCAGTTATAGCTATGATTCTTCAGGAATCCATTTTTATAACCACTTTATCTGGCTCTATAGGAATGATTATTGCAATAGTGATTTTAAAGAATTTGGGAGATACTTTAGATAAGTTTTTTATAAGAAATCCTTATGTGGATATTTCTACTGCTATTTTTTCGACATTTATTCTAATTATTTTTGGAGCAATAGCTGGATATATTCCAGCAAAAAGAGCTGCTTCCATTAAACCAATTGTTGCATTAAGAGATGAATAGTTTAAAAATAATTTTTGATAGAGATACTTGGCAAGAAATTTTTGGTTCAATTCAAAAAAACAAAGTAAGAACTGCAATAACTATTGTTGGAGTTCTTTGGGGCATCTTTATTTATATAGCACTATCCGGTTCAGCTAAAGGATTAGATAATGGTTTTGAAAGACAGTTTCAAAAAGTAGCGATGAACTCGATGTTTGTGTGGTCTCAATCAACAAGTATACCCTATGATGGTTTTAAAATTGGAAGACAACCTAAGCTAAAACTTCAAGATGTTGAAATATTAAGAAAAAGAATTCCTCAAATTAAATATATAGTTCCAAGAAATTCTCGAGGAAGCTTTGGAGGAGGAGCCCCAGCTAATATTGTTAGAAATAACAACTCAGGAGATTATGCTATTTTTGGAGATTTTCCTGAATTTAGAAAAATATCTACTCAGGATATATATGACGGAGGAAGGTTTATCAATCAAGAAGATATTAAAAATAAAAGAAAAGTTTGTGTTATTGGAGAGAGAACAGCATCTGACTTATTTGAGAAAAATGAAAATCCTGTAGGTAAATATGTTAGGGTTGATAATGTATTCTTTAAAGTAGTTGGAGTCCTAGTTTTTAGACAAGGAAGTCCTTTTGATTCAGATTCTGACGTTTTTATTCCTTTCACAACTTATCAAAACTTATATAATACCGGGGATTATGTGGGGTGGTTAAATATTGCTGCTTATGATGATGCTGATGTTGTAAAAGTCGAGACAGAAGTAAAGCAAACTCTTAAAAGAATTCATAGAGTTTCACCTAAAGATGATAGGGCTTTTGGGTCTTTTAATTTAGGTGAAATTTTTAATAGTATTATGGGATTTGCAGAAGGAATGACCTTTCTATCATTAGTTGTTGGAGTTGCAACAATAATTGCAGGTGTTATAGGGATCGGTAATATTTTATTGATTTCTGTAAAAGAAAGGACTAAAGAACTAGGAGTAAGAAGAGCATTGGGAGCAACTCCAGGAGAGGTTCGTGTACAGATAATATTGGAGTCAGTTTTTCTTACTATAATTGCTGGAATTCTTGGAATTATACTTGGTGCATTTGTATTAGCAGGTATAAATGCCTTCACTATTGATATGACTGATTTTCCTTATACTAACCCTACTGTTCCAATTCCATTTGTTTTAGGGGCATTATTTATTATGGTAACACTAGGAACTTTGATTGGATTAATTCCGGCACAACGAGCAGTAAGTATTAAACCTATAGACGCACTAAGAGAAGAATAAATTATAAAATAAATCTACTACAATATGAAATTTTTAAAATACTTAAGTATAACACTGATAATTTGTGGAGCATTATTTGCCGCTGCTTATTTTGTAAAAACGAATAGTAAATCAATTACTGTGTATGAAACTCAAACAGCTTTTATGTCTTCTGTGGAGGAGAAAACAGTTGTTACCGGAAAAGTTATTCCTGAAGATGAAGTTGAGATTAAGCCTCAGATTTCAGGAATTATTCAAGAATTATTTGTTGAAGAAGGAGATGAGGTGAAAGAGGGAGATCTTCTAGCTAAGGTAAAAGTCGTTCCAAATGAAGGATCGTTAAATAGTGCCAAGGGACGCGTTGCCTCATTAAAAATTATTCTTGATAATGCAAAAATTGAATATAATAGAAATAAATCCTTATTTGAAAAAGACATTATATCTAAACAAGATTTTCAAAATGCATCTTTAAGCTATAATAGATCTAATCAAGATTTAACTAATGCTAAAAGTGATTTACAAGTTATTCTTCTTGGTTCAGCTGGAGGATCATCAACTGCTAATACAAACATTAGAGCAACTGTTGCAGGAACAGTTTTGGAAATTCCGGTAAAAGCCGGTGATCAAGTTGTTGAGAGTAATACTTTTAATGCTGGTACCACAATAGCTACTATTGCGGATTTAACTAAAATGATTTTCGAGGGTAAAATAGATGAATCTGAGGTTGAAAAATTGAAAATTGACATGGCGCTAATTATAAATTTAGGAGCCATTCAAAATAAAGATTTTGACGCTAGATTAAAATTTATTGCTCCAAAGGGAAATGAAGAACAAGGAGCGGTTAAGTTTAAAATAGAAGGAGATGTTTTTCTAGATAATTCAGTGAGTGTTAGAGCGGGGTATAGCGCTAATGCATCATTAGTTTTAGAAAGAAAAGATAATGTAATGGTAATTTCCGAAGCTCTACTTCAATTTGATAAAACGACTGAGAAAACATATGTTGAAATTGAAAAAGCTGATCAATCTTTTGAGCGAGTAGACATAGAGGTTGGGATTTCAGATGGAATAAATATTGAGATTATTTCTGGTATTTCAATTGAAGATAAAATTAAAGTTTGGAACCAAACAAAGCCTGAAAAAATTGGAGGATCAGATCTTGAATATAGAAATGATGATGTAGATTAATTTTTAATAGATTTAATTAATATTTGAATATGAGATATATTTTAACTTTTTGCTTATTTGTTGTTTCTAACAATGCTTTGTCTCAGACATTAACACTTGAAGAGTGTGTTGAAATGGCTGTTGAAAAAAACATTTCGATTAAACAGTCAATTCTAGATATAGAAAATGCCGCAGTTGATAAGTCAAATGCAATAGGTAATTTTTTACCAAACTTTAATGCCCAATCGTCACATTCATGGAATGTAGGGCTTAACCAAAATATAACAACAGGTTTGTTAGAGAACTTAACCACACAGTTCAGTTCAATGGGAGCTAGTATTGGGATGGATATATATAATGGACTTCAAAACTTCAACAGACTTCATAGAGCTAATTTAAACATACTTGCGAAGCGTTATCAATTGGATGACATGATTGATGACACAAAGCTTCTTGTCGCTAATAGTTATTTGCAAGTATTATTTAATTCTGAAATTCTTAATTCTCAAAAAAGTCAATTAATAGTTGCTAAGGAACAATTAAAAAGAACATCCTCCTTAATTGAAGCTGGAGTTCTTCCAAGTGGAGATTTGTATGAACTTGAAGCAAATTTAGCAAGTCAGGAACAGTCGATTGTACGTGCTGAAAATAATTTTATTCTTTCTAAAATTAACTTAGCTCAACTACTGCAAATATCAGATTATGATAATTTTAATATTGTTTTTGAAGATTTAGACATTCCTTTTTCTCAAATTTTAGAAGAAAACCCAAAATCAATCTTTGAAAAAGCATTGACTTTGAGAAATGATATAAAGTTAGGTGCTGTTAATATTGATATTGCAGAAAAAGATATTGAATTAGCAAAAGGAACTCTTCAGCCAACTCTCAGGGCATTTTACAGCTACAGTAACAGAATTAGTTATTTAGATAGACTCGTTGGCACAGGCGATTATTATTTAGCTCCAATAGGGACTGTACTTTCTTCTGGAGAAACTGTTGTTAGAGAGGTTGAAAACAGAACGGCTGCATCTCCATTATCTTTTTCAGATCAGTTTAAATTTAACGAAGGTCAGAATTATGGATTAAGTTTAAACATTCCAATTTTTAATGGTTTTGTTTCAAAAAACTCAGTCAAAAGAGCCAAAATAAATTTAGAACGAACTAAAAATTCTTTTGAAAGACAAAAATTTGATTTAGAAAGCCAAATTAATCAAGCATTTAATGATTCAAAAGGAGCATATAAATTTTATGAAGCAGCTCAAAAAACTGTAAAATCAAGAGAAATAGCCTTTAGAAATACTCAGGAAAGTTTTCAGGAAGGAGTAATAAATTCATTTGATTATGTCCAGGCTAAGCAAAGATATGAACAATCATTATCTGATCAAATAAGGGCTAAGTTTGATTATATTTTTAAATTAAAGGTTGTTGAGTTTTATTTTGGAATCCCACTATCTATTGAATAAATATTTTAATGGATAATTGGATATTACATATTGAAACCTCGACAAAAAACTGTTCTGTTGCTTTAAGCCTTAATGGTAAACTTATTAAAATAATTGAAAAAAGTAGTGAGAATTATTCTCATGGTGAACAGTTACATCCATTTATAAAAAAACTGATAGACGACTCTCAAATCAATTTGCAAAAACTAGCCGCTATTTCTGTAAGTAAAGGTCCAGGATCTTATACGGGACTTCGAATCGGAGTGTCAGCAGCTAAGGGTCTTTGCTATTCATTAAATAAACCTTTAATTTCTGTCAACAGCCTTTCAATTCTTGCTCAAGAAATAGAAGCTCCAAAAGGAACTTTTTTAGCTCCTATGATAGATGCCAGACGAATGGAGGTTTATACTCAAATTCTGGATAATCAACACAAAGTTATCAAAGAGACTTGGGCAGAAGTTTTAACAGAAAACAGTTTTAAAGATTATCTGTCAAAAAACAACATACTTGCCTTTGGATTTGGTTCACAAAAGACCAACGGTTTAATTAAAAGTCCAAAGTTTAAAACCCTTGATAATCCTGTTGAACCGTCAGCTAAAAATATGGTTAAACTATCATATAAAAAGTTCATGAATCTAGACTTTGAAGATGTTGCTTACTTTGAGCCATATTATTTAAAAGAATTTTATACAACTAAAGTTTAGCAAATTCAACCTGCTGAATTACCTCATCAATCGTTTTGACAGGAAGGTTACATTTTAACTCTTCACAAACGTAAAGTAAAGTTTCATTTTTTTTAAAACGCCCTTCAAATAATGGAAGATTGCTAGGAGATTCAGTGGCTGAAATACGACAATTAGGTAAATAATATTTATGAAGTTTTTTTGATATTTCAAAAGCTTTATTTCCAATTATTGCAACTTGATATTGAGGAATTTTATTTAGTGCAATTAGTTGCAGCCATAGAGAATAATTCCCTGGCGAAGCACTAACTTTATTTTTCATATTTTTTAGCATTCTCAGATAGATAGATTTTAAATCATTTCGATTCAAATGCTGAGAGATGAAATTTAAATTCTCTGCCATAATAGCATTACTTGAAGGAATTACATTATCCTCATCTTCTTTTTTTCTTGACCACAATGATTTATTTTCTTTTGAGGTAAAATAAAAAAAGTGAAGATCAGAGTCATAGAAATTTAAAAGACAATGGTCGACTAGTTTATTTGCAATTTGAATGTAAATCTCATTATGAATAGTTTCGAATGCCATAATTAGCAACGAAATTACAGAGGCATAATCTTCTAGGACACCATAAATTTTTCTATTATTTTTAGGATAAATTCTCAAAATTTTATTATTATTCAATAAAAAATTAGATAAAATAAAATCTAAATTCTTTACCGCAGCGTCCTTAGAGTCTTTCCATCCAAAAGATTGGTATGCGCTCAACAAACCCTTTGATATTATTGCGTTCCAGCTACATATTATTTTTTTATCTTTAAAAGGTTTTGATCTTTTTTCTCGATTATTATAAAGTAGACTCCTCCATTTATCTATTTTTAAAATAAACTCTTTTAAATTTAAATTATTTTCAATAGCAAACTTTTCTTCTGTTGTAGTTCTAAATAAAACTAACTTTTCTTCCTCTGCCCAATAGCTTGAATTATTAGCATTTAAAAACGCATTAAATAACAAGTAATCATTTCCTAAAATATTCTTTAGGATCTTTGGATCCCATGCATAAAAAGCTCCTTCTTTAAGAGAGGATTTTTCACAAATACTGTCTGCATCTAAAGCGCTGTAAAAGGAGCCATCTGTATGTTTCAATTCACTTAAAACAAATTTCAACACCAATTTAGCAGTTCTTTTAAAAAGAGGTGAGCTATTGTTTTTAAAGGCTTCTGAATAAACTTGTAATAGTTGTCCATTATCATATCCCATTTTTTCAAAATGAGGAATGTGCCATCTATTATCTGTCGAATACCTTGAAAATCCACCACCAACAAAATCAAAAACTCCACCTAAAGTGATTTTTTCAAGAGTGTTTAACCAGTACTTTTTTAAATTAAAATTATCTTTATAGCTGTATGATAAAAATTGCCAACACCTTAATTGAACAGGCATCATAAACTTTATACTTCCTTTGAATCCGCCATATTTATAATCTAAATCACCTTTAATTGTATTTAGTATTTTAATAATATTAATTTGAACTTCTTTTTCTTCATCTTTTTGTTCTCGAATAATCCTTCGAATATTAACTCCATAATCAATAGCTGCATCTGGTTTTTTATTGTATAATTCAATTATGTCTTTGAGTATTGTCTTCCAATTTATAAGATTGACATATGTTGCTCCCCATATAGGGGTTCCATCAGGAAGCGCAACTATATTAAGAGGCCAACCTCCTTGACCACTAATTATTTGAATTGCTTCCATATATAATTGATCAACTTCTGGTCTCTCTTCCCTATCTATTTTAATACAAATAAAGTTTTGATTCATATACTCCGCAGCTTCTTTATCTTCAAAAACTTCTTTTTCCATAACATGACACCAATGACATGTAGAGTAGCCAATACTTATAATTAGAAGTTTACTTTGTTTTTTAGTCTTACTGAGTAAATTGTCTTCCCAAGAAATCCAATTAACTGGATTAAGAGCGTGTTGAAGTAAATAGGGACTAGTTTCTGAAATTAAAGAATTTGCTTGCTTTTTTGGTTTCACTATCCATTAATTGCAGTTACATTTTCTACTAAACCTGGCATCATTTCCTTTAGCATGTTTTCAATACCATTTTTAAGAGTAAGCGTAGATGATGGACAGCCACTGCACGCTCCTTGAAGAATTACATTTACGCTTTGACTTTCAGGAATATAAGAATCAAAAACAATACTTCCTCCATCAGAAGCAACAGCAGGTTGAATGTATTCATCTAGAATAGAAATGATTTTCTTATCAATATCTGTGAGATTAGTATTTTCAACTTCTGATTTTGAATTGTCAATTTTAATTAAATTGAATAACACCTTTTTTTGTTCGAGTCCTTTGACTATTAACCCCCTTATTTCTTGGATAATCGGATCCCATTCTGTTAAATCAAACTTTGTTATTGAAATATAATTTTCTGAAACAAAAACTTCTTTTACATATGGTAGATTAAATAATTCAATGGCTAAAGAAGCTCCTTTGGCATCTTCAATATTTTTATACTCAACATTAGTCTCAACTAATTTTTTATTAGCTACAAATTTCATTACAGATGGATTTGGAGTGCTTTCTGCATAAATACTTATTGGAACTTTCTTTTCAGTAAAATCAGACTTTAGAACAACTTCACCTGAGTTTAAATAATTTTTAATTTGATCATTTACCTCTTCTATTACTTCTTCCCATTCTAATATATTAAAACGCTCTATCAAAATTGATTGATTATTAAGGGTAACAGATTTTACAAAAGGTAAATAAAATAGTTTTTGAACTAGAGGTGAGTCTTGTGCATCATCTATATTATTAAATTTTTTTGAATATGGAACACCTAAAGGTTTGTCAATCTGAAAATGAGCTATTGGATTTCCTAACTCGCTTTTTGCATTAATATTGAAAGATTCCATTATTTTTTTTTACAAAAATACTACATCAGTTTGATATTATTTAATTTAGTGCTAATCAAATTTTTTATTATGCTTATAAAAAGTGTTAGAGGTTTTACTCCCATATTTGGAGAAGGATGTTATTTTGCTGAAAACTCAACTATTATTGGAGATTTAATAATAGGCGATAATTGTTCTGTATGGTTCCAAGCAGTCATACGTGCAGACGTTAATTCAATAAGGATAGGTAATAGAGTTAATATTCAGGATGGAGCCGTAATCCACGCTACATTTGAAAAAGCATCAACAAGTTTAGGCAATGATATTTCTATTGGGCATAATGCAATAGTTCATGGATGTACTATTGAAAGCAGTGTGCTGGTTGGAATGGGAAGTATTATAATGGATGACTGTGTAATCGGAAGTAATAGCATAATAGCAGCAGGCTGTGTTTTAGCAAAAGGAACAATTGTTCCTACAAATTCTGTTTATGCTGGTATTCCAGGAAAAAAAATCAAATCTGTTAACCCAGCTTTAAAAAGAGAAGAAATAGACCGAATAGCCAAAAATTATATTACTTATTCTTCTTGGTTTAAATAAAAAAACCCATCGGTTAGGATGGGTTTTTTATTTTCAAATAAATTTTTAGAACCCTAGCTCTTTTTTAACATCTGCCAGTAGATCTTTTCCTTTAGCCATTATAACAAAACCTCCTGGAGTTGAATCTAAAACATAATCAAAGCCTTGAGCAGCAGCAACTTTTTCAATTGCAGAGCGAGCCTTTTCAATTAATGGAGACATCATGTCTTTTTGTTTCTTTTGCAAATCCTGAGCTGCAGTTTGTTCAAATTTTTGAATATTCTGCTGCATTGACTGTAATTCTTCAGCTCTAGCTTGATTAGTTATTTCAGTTTGATTTGCAGCATCTGCAGAATATGTTTGCTGTTTAACTTGCAACTCTTTAATAGTATTTTGAATATCAGTAGTGTAAGTTTTCTGAAGTTTTTCTAATTCTTTTTGAGCCGCAATTACTTCAGGCATATCTGTAATCAATTTTTGAACATCCACATGAGCAACTTTTGATTGAGAATTAGCAACTTGAAAAGGAGCTACTAATAAAAAGGCAAAAGTAAAAAGTTGAATTAATTTTTTCATTATAATTTATTATTTCAGGTTATTAATTTTTATTTTTTAAAGCGTTTAATTTTTGATTTCGCGCCTTTATTTTTTCTTTAATTTGTATTCTTTTTAAGACCAGGTCGCTAATATCGTAATTTTTTGCTGAATATAGCATAACAATATTCGAAGATCGATCAAAAATAAAGTCATATTTCTTTTCCTTAGCTATTTGTTGAACAATAACTAGTACTTGGTCTTGAATCGGAGTTATTAATTTTTTTCTTTGTTTTATTCTGTCACCATTGGGACCAAATCTCTTTTCTTGAAGAGCAATGATCTCGTTTGCATAATCATTGATTTCTATTTCCCTATCAGCTATTAATTCGGATGTTAATAAAACACGTTCGGTATTAAGTTGATTTTGAAATTGTGATAGCTGAATTTTTTTTAGTTCTATTTCTTTTTTCCACTGAACAATTCTATCGTCTAGAATCTTAGTTGATTTTTTATATTCAGTTATGTTATTAAGAATAATATTCATATCGATATAACCGATTCTTACTCCTCTTTGGGCATTTATAAAGCTATTTGAAAAAATAATTATTAGAATAAATAATTTTTTAAAAAAAACAATAAAATTAATTTTTGAAACCATGATATTGATTATTACGTTATTATAACGTGAATAAATATATTTTATTCTTTATATATTAATTAGTCTAGAAGTTTTGTCCAATTATGAAATGAGTTTCCCATCCATTAGGAGTAGGATCTCCTGGTGTTGTGCTGTCAAATCCATGTGCAAAGTCAATTCCAAGTAGGCCAAATGCAGGCATAAAAATTCTAACACCTAATCCAGCTGATCTTTTTGATTCAAAAGGATTAAATTGTCTAAAATTATCATATCCATTTCCCGATTCAAAAAATGTAAGAGCAAAAATTGATGCCGCAGGCTTAAGAGTTATTGGGTATCTAAGTTCTATGGTAAATTTATTATATAAAAGCGATCCGTCTCTTGAAGATAAAGATTGGTTAGGATATCCTCTTAAAGCTATAGTTTCTCTCCCGTCCATGGCATAATTATTAGCCATTCCATCTCCTCCAAGATAAAAACGCTCAAAAGGTATGTTGCCACGATCAGTATTATACGCCCCTATAAAACCAAAATCTGTTTGTGTTTTTAAGACAAGTTTATCGATAATTGTCGTATACCAGGTTCCACTAAATTTTATTTTATAATATTCAAGCCACATAAATTTTGCTTGATCAATTTTTTGAGTATCAGGATCTCCATTCGCAAGTTGAAAATTAGGATTTTCTTCCATATTAGAAAAGTCTTCTCCGGTAATTAATGAATATGGAAGAGTAAATTTACCAGTTAAAGAAAAAGTAGATCCGCCTATTGGAAAAATAGGATTAACATAAGTATTGTTTCTAGACAGCCCAATCGTATAGTTTAAATTATTTGCTTTTCCATCTCCAAAGGTGAATAATCCAGTGTAATAATTTTTAAGATTAAAGTATTGGTATTGAATGGCTTGAGATAAAGTGAAATAATCGTCAGGAACTCTAAGTCTTTTAGCTAGCCCAAGACTAGCACCACTAATTTGCATGAATTGAGATTTATCGGCTCTTCCCGTAAAATAATCATACCTATATTGAACAGTATGAGATAGTGAAGTTGATAATTGAAAGGGTTGTCTACCTCCTAACCAGGGCTCTGCAAAGCTAAAGCTGTAAGTGCTGTAAAATTGACTTGCTTGAAGTCTTAGGCTTAGTGTTTGTCCATCTCCCATTGGAAGTGGCTTGTATGCCTTTTTATTTTTTAAATTTTGTACTGAAAAATTATTAAATGAAAACCCTAAAGTTCCTATAAAACCACCTCCACCATATCCACCCTGAAGCTCTATTTGACTTGCTCCAGATTCTACTAATCCATATTCTATATCAACTGTTCCTTGATTTGGATCAACATTTTTAAAATTTGGACTTATTTGTTCTGCATCAAAAAAACCAAGTTGTCCAAGCTCTCTAACGGTTCTAACAACTTTATCTTTACTATAAAGTTCACCGGGTTTGGTTCTAAGTTCACGATAAATAACCCTGTCATTAGTTTTGGTATTCCCTATGACAGAAATTTTATTAAACTGAGCCAATTTTCCTTCATTTATTCTTATTTCATAATTAATAGTATCATTTATAGCACTTACCTCAACTGCATTTATAGAAGAAAAAAGGTATCCATTATTCTGATAAAGGTTTGTTAAGTCATTGCCATCTGGTTTTTCATCATCAGCAATTTGTTTTTTAAGAAGAACGCCATTGTAGGGATCTCCTTTTTTTATACCAAGAACTTGCTGAAGTTGATAATTGTTATATGCACTGTTTCCAAGGTATTTAATATCACCAAAATAATATCTGTTACCTTCTTCAATATCAATATTTATACTTAAAGTGTTGTCTTTGTTTTTGATAATACTATCAGAAATAATCCTAGCATTTCTATACCCCTTTTCCTTAAAAAAATCAATTAAGTTTTCTTTATCCTCAATAAAATCTTCACTTATATATTTTGACTTTTTCCAAAAACGACCAGGAAATTTGGTCTTGGTGTTTTTAAATTTCGTTTTTAATTTGAAATCTTTAAAAACCTCATTTCCCTTAAATTCAATAGATTTAATTTTAATTCTATCTCCCCTGTCTACATTTATAACCATTTTCAGGCTATTATTTCCAATTGTGTCAGGAATTGTATTCAAGGTGACTTTAGTATTTAAAAAACCTTCTTTTTTATATTTATTAATAATATAGTTTCGAGTATTTATTAAAAAACTTTCAGATAGTTTTTTTCCTTCAGTTAATTCGGTATCTGCTATAAGTGTTTCTGATTTAGATTTACGTAAACCAATAATTTTGACTTCGGTTAGAGTTGGAAGCTCTTTTACCTCTATTCCAATCGTAGCTCGATTCCCTGAAATATTAGAAACATAAAAGTTGATGTCACTAAAAAGCTCTAATTTCCATAATTTGTTAATAGTGCTGCTTATTTCTTCTCCTGGGATTTGGACTAGTTGACCTTTTCTAAGTCCACTATAGGATATAACAGTTTTCTCATTAAATGTTTTAAGTCCAGAAACAATAACGGAGTCAATAATATATTTTTTTCCTTTGCTGAATTCCCCCACTTGAGAATGAACTTTAGATGCAATACTTAAAGTGATTAGGAGAGATAAAAATATTGTGTGGTTAAAATGTATTTTAAACATTGATTTGTTCACTTGTTTTTCCAAACCTTCTTTCTCGGTTTTGATAGTTTAACAACGCTTTTTGCAGGTCTTTTTTTCCAAAATCAGGCCAATAAACCTTTGTGAAATACAATTCTGCATAAGCTATTTGCCATAATAAAAAATTACTAACTCTTTGTTCACCACTAGTTCTAATTAGCAAGTCAACGTCTGGCAAATTTCGGGTGTAAAGATGCTTATTTATAATGGATTGGTCAACATTTTCTAATGAAATTGTATTATTTTTAACTTCTGAAGCAATTTTTTTTACAACATATTCTATTTCTTCTCTTGCGCCATAGTTTAAAGCAATGGTTAAAACCATTTTCTTATTATTTTTAGTTTTTCCTGAAACTCTTTTAACTTCATTTTGGACAGCCTTAGGAAGAGCACTTAAATCACCAATAGTGTTTAGACGAATATTATTTTTGATAAGTTTATCAAATTCGCTTTTCAAGTACTTAACTAAAAGCTTCATCAGCGTTCCAATTTCATCTTTGGGGCGACTCCAGTTATCTGTTGAAAAGGCATAAAGTGTTAAATATGGGATATTAAGGTTTAAAGTTTCTTCAACTATTTCTTGCACCGACTCAACACCTATATTATGACCTAAAACACGGTCTAACCCCTTTTTAGCCGCCCACCTCCCATTACCATCCATAATTATAGCGATGTGTTTTGGAAGATTATCTTTATCTAAATTATTATTCATCATTCTTTACAATAACAAGGTAGATCACCAAAGGTAAAAGAAATTGTTAGTCCACTGAAAATATACCAATCATTATTATTGCTATTTCCAAATGAATAATAATTCACACCGATATTCTCTTTAGGAGAGCTTCCATCTAAATTATCAGTTAAAGCGTATCTCGCTCCAATTTCTAATCCAAGGACCCAATATGGACTTGGATTAGTTTTTATGCCAAAGATAATAGGAATTGATATACTTTCTCCTTTTCCATATTCTATTGGTTTTGCAATTGGAATAGCAGAAAAGTCATAATAAAACTCATTGAATTTAATATAGCTAGCTCCAAGATATAAATATGGGCTATAGTTAGTTTGACTATCATGTAAATTAAAATCAACAAAATTGAACTCTATCCCAAGACTTCCTTCACTTAAATTGTTTTCAAAAGAGTAGGCTCTTCTAAATCTATTCATATCACTAGTTCTATAGTCTGAAGACTTTAAGGAGGAGTTAATAGCACTAAATCGAATTGAATACCTTGTAGTTAGGTTCCATTTATAAATTATCCCAATTGCAGAATTTGATGGCATTAAATAATAATTAGATCCAACATCACCTATATAATTACTTGTACCTAAAAACAAACCCATTTCATGGTATTGAGCTCTTAAATTTAAAGAGCTAATCATCAATAAAAAAATAAAAATTAAATTTTTCATTATACTAAAGCACTGTGTGCTTTGTGTAACTAAAAAAAATGACTTTTATTGTCTATTTCGTTTATCTAGCCCCCAAAAAAGCTTATCTCTAAGAGTCATAAAGAAATCATTTCCCTCTAATTGAATTGTTTTAATGAAAAATGGAGCTTTAGAAATGGAAATAGAACTGCTGTTCTGTATTGTAAACCTTCTGTTGTCTAATGAAATTAGATGTTTTTTTGATCTTCCCGTAACATGAATTCCAATATTAGATTTATCAGGAACTATAAGAGGGCGCATTCCAATGTTATGCGGAGCTATTGGGTTTAACACAAATGCATTTGCTTCTGGACTTATTATAGGCCCTCCACTACTAAGTGAATAGCCAGTAGAGCCTGTTGAAGTAGAGATTATTAGACCATCAGACCAATATGTAGTTAAAAGCTTTTGATCAATAGTTGTTTTAATTGATAGCATTGAAGTACTGTTTTTTCTGTTAATAGTAACTTCATTTAAGGCATACGGAAAGAATACAATATCAGATATTTCAGGAGATGTTTTAAGCTCAAGAAGTGTTCTTTTAATTAGCGTGTATTTTTTCATAAAAAACATATCTAATCCTTTAATTAAACTTTCCTTATTGACACTTGTAAGAAAACCAAGTTGACCCGTATTAATTCCTAAAATAGGAACTTTAGTGTCTTTCACTATTGGTATAGCCCTTAGTAAAGTTCCATCTCCACCTATCGTAAATAAAACATCAACTTTATTTATATCTAAGGGTTTCTTGTTTTTATTAAGAGCAAGAGATTTAAAAAAGTCTACATCAATGAAAATCTCATGATTATGCTTGTCTAAGTATTCAATAACAGCAATTTCATGCTCAGTTAGTGAATTTGATTTTGACGAAATTCTAAAAATTCCAACTTTCATTTAAAAATATTATTATTACAATATTACAAAACTTTAGTTGGTGCTGATATTGATTATGATTGTTTAATTAAATAAAATCAAATTGCTTATTTGTTTTAATTTTGAATCAGTAATTTTGAAAAAAAACATGACTCAACTCAGCGTAAATATTAATAAAATTGCAACTATACGTAACGCTAGAGGAGGAAACACTCCAAATATTCTAGATTTTGCTAGAGATATAGAATCTTATGGAGCTCATGGAATTACAGTTCATCCTAGACCTGATGAGCGTCATATAACTTATTCTGATGTTTACGATTTGTCTCAAGTAGTTAAAACTGAATTTAATATTGAAGGAAACCCAAATAAGAGTTTTATTAATATGGTTTTAGATGTAAAACCAACCCAGGTTACATTAGTTCCTGACGATGATGATGCTATAACTTCAAATAGAGGGTGGGATACTAAAAACAATCTTGATTTTTTAATGGATATTATTTCAGAATTTAAAATTAATGGAATTAGGACTTCAGTTTTTGTTGATCCCTTAATTGAAATGGTTGAATATGCAAAAATAACAGGAGCTGATAGAGTTGAGTTGTTTACTGAAAATTACGCATTAGGATTTTTAAAGGATAAATACAATGCTATATCATCATATGTTTCTGCTTCAAAAACAGCAAGTGATTTAAATCTAGGCTTAAATGCTGGGCATGATTTAAACTTCCAAAACTTAAAATTTTTTAATCAAAGTATACCTGGGTTACTTGAGGTGTCTATCGGACATGCGTTGATTTCGGAATCATTATATCATGGTTTAGAAAAAACAATAAAAATGTATATTGATCAACTAAATAAATGACAAAACTGTATTCTAACATCTTGGGTGTAGGTGAAAATCATTTGATTATATTACATGGTTTTCTTGGCATGAGTGATAATTGGAAGAGTCAGGGAAATATTTTTGCAAAAAATGGGTTTAAAGTTCATTTATTAGATCAGAGAAATCACGGTAGAAGTTTTTGGGAAAAAGAATTTAACTATGAAATTTTGGCTGATGATCTTCTTTCATATATGAAAGAAGAAAACATCACTAATTCAATTTTAATAGGTCATTCAATGGGCGGGAAGACAGCCATGGAGTTTAGTTTCAAATATCCTGGAAGGCTAAGTAAATTAATTATTGTTGATGTCTCCCCAAAAAAATATGTTTCAAGTCATGATAAAATATTAGCCGGGCTAGCATCGTTTGATTTTAAAATCATTAAAACAAGAAAAGAAGCAGATGTCCACTTATCTGTATATGTTCCTGAAATACAAGTAAGACAATTTTTATTAAAAAACTTATATTGGATAACTCCTAAAAAATTAGGTTTAAGATTGAATATTTCAGTTTTGAAAAATTCATCAGAGGAAATTAGTAGAGAAATAAACTCTACTAAGGTATTTAACAAACCTGTTCTTTTTTTGAAAGGTGAAAACTCAGATTATATCTTAAAAAAAGATTTTAAATTAATAAATAAATATTTTTCCAAAGCACAAGTTAAGACAGTTCAAAATGCTGGACATTGGCTCCATGTAGAAAACCAAAAAGATTTTATAAATACAATAAATACGTTTTTGTTTAGTTAAAATTTAACAAAATGTTATAATTTTACATTGATCTTTAGAATATTTTTTAAAAAATATGATGCAAAACTATAATATACGTGAGGCTGAGTTTAATGATTCTAGTCCCATTCTCAAATTAATTAAAGAACTAGCTGAATATGAAAATGAACCAAATGCGGTCAATCTTTTAGTTGAAGATATTCAAAAAGATGGTTTTGGAGTTAAACCTAAATTCAAATGTTTTGTTGCCGAGATAGATAATTGTATTATTGGAATGGCGCTATACTATCCAAGATATTCAACTTGGGATGGACAAACACTTCATCTTGAGGACTTGATTGTTAGTCGAAATCATAGAGGTAAAGGAGTTGGAAAACGACTATACATAGCATTTATTAATGAGGCTTTAAAAGCGGGGTTCAAAAGGGTTGAATGGAATGTATTGGATTGGAATGAAGTTGCTATTAAGTTTTATGAAAGTACGGGAGCTGAAATTTTAAAAGACTGGAGAACAGTTCAGATGCCGATAAAAGGAATGATTAAATTTATCCGTTCAAATAACAAAAATTGAAAATATTTAAGTTTGGAGGAGCCTCCGTTAAGAATGCAGACGGGGTTCGAAATTTACTCAAAGTGTTAAAAACTGTTGACTACAATAATACAGTAATTATTGTTTCTGCTATGGGAAAGACTACTAATTCATTTGAGAAAGTGGTAGATTCATATTTAAAAAAAAATGAATACTTAAGTGATTATTTATTTGAAATAGAAAATTTTCATCAAATAATAGTAAGCAACTTATTTGATTCAGAATCATCAAGAATCAGTTCTTTAATTAAAAATATTTTTAAAGAATTAAAAATATTTTTATCTACCAATAAATCACAAGAGTATAGTTTTGTCTATGATCAGATAGTTTGTTATGGAGAAATCTTATCTACTACAATTATTCATAATTTTCTTATTTCAAGCCAAATTAATAATTTTTGGTTGGACGCAAGGAAATACATAAAAACAGATAGTTATTATAGAGACTCTAACTTAAACTGGGATTTAACTATTCAAAAAATAAAGTCAGAGATTAAAAGCGGAAACACATATATTACCCAAGGCTTTATTGCTAGTGATCATAACAACTTCACTACGACTTTGGGAAGAGAAGGTTCTGATTACTCTGCTTCTATTTTTGCATATGCTCTAAATGCATCTGAAGTAACTATATGGAAGGATGTTGCAGGAGTGTTAAATGCTGATCCAAGATATTTTTCAGAGACAACCTTATTGGAACATATTTCGTACAGAGAAGCCATTGAATTAGCTTTTTATGGAGCATCAGTCATCCATCCAAAAACTCTTCAGCCCTTGCAACGTAGAGAAATACCACTTTATGTAAAGTCATTTTTAAATCCAATGAAAAATGGTACAACGATAAAAAAAGGAAGCCCCTTATTTCCTTCAATACCTTGTTTTATTTTAAAACAAAATCAAATTCTTTTGAGATTATCTTCATTGGACTTTTCATTTATTATTGAAGATAATATTAGTGATGTTTTTAAGCTATTACATTTATATCAAATGAGGGTAGGGTTGATTCAAAATTCTGCTATTAGTTTTTCTGTTTGTATTAACAACAAGTATGGTCGTTTAAATGAATTAGTGAGTCATCTTAAAAATAGATTTAAAGTAGAGGTTGATAATAACGTAAGCTTATATACCATTAGGCATTTTGATCAAAAAGCAATTGAAAAGATTAAAAATAATGGAAAAAATATTTTATTAGAGCAAAGAGCTCAAAACACAATTCAATTTATAACTGATTGATTTTATCTAAAATAACTTTTGAAAGTTTTTTATAACTCTCAACTGTCCATCCTGCAACATGTGGGCTTAGAATAACATTTTCACTATTAATCAAATATTCAATTGATTTAGGAATACTTTTATCTTTAAAAATAGAATTAAATGAACTAGACTCATACTCTAAAACATCTAATCCTGCTCCAAGTATTTTACCGCTTTTTAAACCATTAACCAAATCTTCAGTAACAACTGCGCTTCCTCTCGAAGTGTTTATTAGCCAAAAAGGGTTTTTCATTTCTGAAATAAAATTTAAATTAATCATTCCTAACGTAAGTAAAGTCTGAGGAACATGTAGGCTAAGAACTTGGGCTTCATTTTTAATTCTTAAAACATCAACTTGCTCAGCATTTTGATCTGCAATATTTTTTTTAATATCATAGAAAATAACTTTAGCATTAAACCCTTTTAATTTTTTCGCTAAGCTTTTTCCCATATTTCCATAACCAATTATTCCAATAATTTTATTTTCTATTTCATAGCCTCTTGAAATCTCTCTATCCCAAATACCATTTTGTATATTTTTGTGAGATAAGATTGTTTTATTCATTAAACATAAAATCATTCCAATAACATGTTCACCAACAGCAGCTCTGTTACCTTCTGGAGCAGATAAAATTTTTATTCCACTTTTTTTAGCAAAATCAACATCAATATTTTCAAGTCCTGACCCAACACGTCCAATTATCTTAAGGTTTTTAGCAGCAGTTATAAATTCTTTATCTATGGGGAATCTACTCCTAATTATTAGTGCATCAAAATCATGAATAATTTTTAAAATTTCTGATTTTGATTCTAAATATAATTCAATATTTTCATGACCTGAAAATTTTAGTCCATCGATTAAAAGAGAGTGATTTTTATCTACATGTAGTATTTTCATGTTAAAAACCTAAAATGATTTTTGCTATGTAAAAAAATAAAAATATCCCAAAAATATCATTAGATGTAGTTATAAATGGACCAGTTGCTATTGCGGGATCAATCCCTTTTTTATTTAGCACAATAGGAGTGAAAGTTCCTATCAGAGCAGCAACTATAATAACACTCATCATAGATAGTGCTATTGTAAGACTTAATTTTAAATCCTGATTTATGATTTGACCAAATATTATTAAAAGAATAGATAAAACAAAACCGTTAATTAGGCTTAATCCTATTTCTTTAATAAGTCTTGAAAGTAAAGACCCCTTTAAATTATTATTTGCCAAACCCTGAACTATTATTGCTGATGATTGAACACCAACATTTCCAGCCATTGCAGCTATAAGGGGAGTGTAAAAAAATAGACTTCGTAAATCAGGCCTTACCATTATAACTTCAAATTTCTGCAATATAAAAACACTTCCAAGACCACCCATAAGACCAAGAAAAAGCCATGGAAGGCGAGCTCTTGAAAGTTCAAAAATTGTATCATCGGCCTCTACATCTGATGCAATACCTGCAGCTAATTGATAATCTTTTTCAGCTTCTTCTTTTATTAAATCTAAAATATCATCAATTGTAATTCGTCCAACTAGTTCTCTTTTTTTGTTTATAACAGGAATAGCTTCTAGATCGTATTTTGACATAATCTTAGCAACTTCTTCTCCATCTTGATCAACTGTAACAAAATCAACTTTTGGAATATAAATATCTTTCACTTTATCTTGAGAGTTAGCAGTTAAAAGGTCTTTTAGAGATAATCGACCTTTAAGTCGATTACTGCTATCTACTACATAGACTGAATGAATTCTGGTTATTTCTTCTGCTTGACTTTTAATAGTATTTAAGCATTTCAATACACTCAGATTTTCTTGAACTTTAACCAATTCTTTTGCCATTAAACCACCTGCAGAATTTTCATCATAGGTCAAAAGCTCTCTAATATCATCAATATGAGAAGAGTCGGTAATTTCTGACATTACTTTTTCTTGTCTCTCTTCAGGAAGTTCAGCTATAATATCAGCAGCATCATCAGTATCTAGTATTTCAACTTCTTCAGCAATTTCTTTTGCTGAAAGATTTTCTAAAACAGCCTCTCTTTGATATTCATCTAGTTCTGGAAGAATATCTGCAGTTTTTTCACTGTCTAGAAGTTTAATTAAATAAGTTCCTTGATCAGGGTTAAGTTCATTAACTAATTCAGCAATATCTGCATAATGAATATCTTTCAGCTTTATCCTAAGCTTTATATTGCTTTCTTCAGCTATTAGTATTTTAATAGCTGTAATAAAATCTTTATGAATTTGAAAGTTTGACATTTTCAATCATTTTAGTAAGCTTGACAAATGCCTCACAATTGAGGGATTCTGGTCTTAGATCAAATATACTATCTTCTGTAATATTTTTTGGCAGACTTAGTGTTTTTAAACTATTTCTGAGTGTTTTTCTTCTTTGCTGAAAGCTTGTTTTTATAATTTTAAATAATAATTTTTCATTACAATTAAGATAAAAATTTTCTTTTCTTCGCATTTGAATCACTCCAGATTCTACTTTTGGTTTAGGGTTAAAAACCTGTGGTGACACTGAAAACAGATAGGTTGTAATAAAAAAAAGTTGACACAAAACAGAAAGTATTCCATATTTCTTTGAGCCAGATGGTTCGCATATTCTTTGAGCAACTTCTTTTTGAAACATCCCTGAAAAAAAAGGAATTAATTTGCGATTTTCAATTATTTTGAAAACAATTTGTGAAGATATGTTATATGGGAAATTACCAATTACAGCAAAAGGTTTGTTAAAAATATTCTTAAGGTCTAATTTTAGAAAGTCTTCTTCAATAATTTTATCTTTTAATTCAATAAAATTATCATTTAAATATTGAACTGATTCCGAGTCTATTTCTACAACATAAGGAGTTGTTTTATGAAGTATGAATCTTGTTAAAACTCCCATTCCTGGGCCTATTTCTAATACTTTATCATAATTCTCAAACTTTAAAGTTTCTGAAATTTTTTTTGCAATATTTAAATCAATTAAAAAATGCTGACCAAGTTTCTTCTTTGGGTTTACGTTTTTCATTTATGCTCACTTATTACTTCAAGTTTGGTGTTAAATGAAAGCACTCTCTCTCCAAATTTTTCAATTATTTTATTTTTTAAAATATCAGCTTTATTTTTAATGTAGCTTTTAAGTAGGGCTTCAGAGGATAACAAGTATTGAGTTGCATAAGTAGGATTGTCCTCTTGATCATCAAAATCAATTTTTAATAGCTTTACTTCAGTAAAGTACTTAGTATTCAACATCTCTGGAATATGTTTTTCTTGCATCCAATTTATCCATTCAACCTCAATACTTCTATCTAAACGAGATGTCACGTTATAATAAATCATAATTCAATAATATCAAAACCTGTATAGGGAACAAGAGCTTTAGGGATTACAATACCTTTTTCAGTTTGAAAATTTTCCAGTAATCCAGCGACAACTCTTGGAAGAGCTAATGCACTTCCATTAAGAGTGAAAACAGGACGTTTGTTCCCTTTTTTGGTTTTATATCTAAGCTTCAGTCTCTCGGATTGATAATTATTAAAAATAGACACAGAACTGATTTCCAACCATCTTTTTTGAGCAGCTGAATAAATTTCAAAGTCATAAGTTAGGGCTGAAGTAAAACCTAAATCACCCCCACAAAGTTTTAAAATTCGGTATGGTAATTCTAATTCAGAAAGTATGTTTTTTATATGTTCAACCATTTCGTTTAAAGCAGATATAGCTTTTTCAGGAGTCTCCAAACGAACAATTTCTACTTTATCAAACTGGTGTAAACGATTCAACCCTCTTACGTGGGCTCCATAACTTCCCGCCTCTCTTCTAAAACATGGAGTATAACCTGTTAGGCATATAGGTAGCTCACTTTCGTTTAATAAAACATTTCTATATAGATTGGTTAGTGGAACTTCCGCCGTTGGAATTAAATAAAGATCATCTTCTTGTGAATGGTACATTTGTCCTTCTTTGTCAGGTAATTGACCAGTACCAAATCCTGACTCTGCGTTTACAAGGTGTGGAACTTGAAATTCATTATAACCTGCAGAAGTGTTTTTATCAAGAAAATAATTAATTAACCCACGTTGAAGTCGAGCACCTTTATTTTTATAAACTGGAAATCCAGCTCCAGAGATTTTACTTCCAAGATCAAAATCAATGATATCATATTTTTTTGCTAGTTCCCAGTGAGGAAGTGCTTTGTCAGATAATTCAGTTAAATCAGCACTTCTAAAAACTTCTTCATTATCTTTTTCTGAACTACCATGAGGAACACTTTCATGAGGAGTATTTGGGATTTGTGTTCTGAGTTCAATTATTTTTTCTTCAATTGTATTCAAATTATCTTGAATAACTTTTGAAGAAGATTTAAGTTCAGAAGATTCTGTCTTTAAGTTACTTGCTTTTTCATGTTCTCCTTTTTTATATAATACTCCAATGTCTTTAGCTAAAACATTAGCTTTAGCTAATTTGCTTTCAAGTTCAGATTGATTATTTCTTCTTAAAGAATCAAGTTTAATTATTTCATCTATTATGTTTTTAGCATCATAATTTCTTTTCTTTTGAGCTTCAATAATTAGATCTCTATTGTCTCGGATGTATGAAAGTGCTAACATGTTTTATTGTTTAAATACAAAAATAATGGAATTGTTAATTAGTTTTTTCTAATTCATAACAGAATTTTCTATCAAGTTTTAGTTGAGACTTCAATGACTCCAATGAATCAAATTTTTTTTCATCTCTAATTTTAGCATGAAAACTTATTTTAATAGCTTCATCATATATATTTTGATTAAAATTAAAGAAGTGAATTTCAATAGTTTTTTTCTTAACTGATAAAGAAGGTCTGACCCCAAAATTTAACATTCCAAAGTGCTTTTGACTTAACCAAATCATCGAAACCCAGTAAACTCCTGTTTTTGGCAATATCTTATATTTTGGTATAACTTTAATGTTAGCAGTTGGAAATCCTATTTTGCTCCCTAATCCCTGATCATGAACAACAACTCCCTCAAGGATGTAATCTCTTCCTAAATATTCACTTACTCTTTTTATGTCTCCCTCAGATAAAGCTTTTCTAATTTTCGTTGAGCTTACAGAAATAGCATCAATATCTTGAGCAGGAATAACTTCAACATCAAAACCATAAGTTTGACCAAATGATATTAAGTCAGAAACTGATGCGGTCCTGTTTTTGCCAAAACGATGATCATATCCTATAAACAACTTGGATACATTTAGAGAATTAACTAAAATATCTCTCGTAAATTTTTTGGCGCTTAAATTTGAAAACTCTAAAGTAAATGGATGTATAATTAAAATATCAACTCCTAATAGTCTGAATAGATTTTCTTTTTCTTTCATACTATCAATTAGTAATAGACTTTTTTCATCCTGAATTACACTTCTGGGATGTGGAAAAAAAGTTAAAACAACAGCATGAGCATTTTCAGAATGAGCATTATTAACCAGTCTTTTTATTATGGCCTGGTGCCCAACATGAACTCCATCAAAAGTCCCTATAGTCAGAAAAGATTCTTTTAAACTTTTATAATTTTCTATGCTTTTATAAACCTTCATTAAAAAAATGTATATTACACATAATATAACCAAAAATACCATTTTCATTTTATCATTTTGACTTGATTATTTATTTATATGAAAAACTTATATTTAAACTTATCATTATTACAATTAATAGTTTTAATATTCCTTCCGAGTAAGCTTAAATCTCAAAATTACTGGGTTTCGGATTTAAGTCAGATCCAGGAAATAGAGAATACTCCAGTTAAAACATTTGATTTAAATGAGGATAAGTTTAAAAATGAATTTAAAAATCAAAAACAAAAAGTAGTTTTTCTTCCAAATGAAAATAATGATTACGAGTCATTTATTATTAAAGAAATCTCATTATTATCGCCACAACTTTCATTGAAATATCCTTTAATTCAAACCTTCAAGGGTTTCAGTCAAAAACGTCCTAATGTATCTTTAAGAATGACATTAACTCCAAGGGGTATTAGTGCTTGGATAAATATTCCTGGAAAAGAAAATGTTTTTATTCAACCTGATAGAAAATTAAAAGGAAAACACTATACGTATAAAAGAAGTAAAAAATACAATAAAGATTGGGAGTGTAAAACAATTAGTGATTTTAATTCAAAATCAGAATTTAAAAAAAATGTAAGTTTTAATAAGAGTATTAATAACGATAAAAAATTAAGAACTTTTAGGTTAGCAATCTCCACAACAGCGGAGTACACAAATTTTTGGGATGATAATGATGATGAAAACGGGACAGGGCAGGAAGATGCTCTGGCCTCTATTGTTTCAACTATGAATAGGGTAAATAGTGTTTATGAAACTGATCTAAGCATAACAATGCAACTTGTTTCAGGAGTTGAATTGCTTTATACTGATCCAGAAACAGATCCTTACACGGGCAATTATAATTCTGAAGTCCAAGAAGATCTTACTTCTAATTTTGGAGAAGAAAATTATGATATAGGGCATCTATTTGCTTATGGCTCCAATAATGGAAATGCTGGATGTATTGGTTGCATATGTAAAAATGGACAAAAAGGGAGTGCATTTACTTCCCATGGATTCTTATCTGCAGATGGAGAATTTTTAAATGACTATTTTGACATTGATTATGTTGCTCACGAAATGGGTCATCAATTTGGTGCATTTCACACTTTTGCATATAATAATGAAGGATCAGGATCAAATGTAGAGCCTGGGAGTGGATCAACAATTATGGGATATGCAGGAATAACTGGCCCTGATGATGTTCAGCAACATAGTGATCCATATTTTAATTATAAAAGTATTGAAAATATTGCTGACTACATTGCTACGGAGTCCTGTTTTAGTTCTGTGGAATTGACAAACAACCCACCAAATGCAGATGCAGGAATTAATTATATTATACCAAAAGGAACGGCATATGAATTATCGGCCTCGGCTTCTGATATAGATAATGATCAGCTGACATATTGTTGGGAACAAATTGATAGTGCTTCAATGACAGTTTCAGAATTTGGCCCAGATAATTATACTGGTGCAACTGCTAGATCTTTGCCTCCGTCAATTAGTCCATTAAGAAGTATACCTAATTTAACCTCGGTTTTAAATGGAGAATTAACTCAAACTAACCCTACAACCGGTTCAGCTTGGGAAACTGTATCTAATGTTGCAAGAGAATTAAATTGGGGATTGACAGTTAGAGACAGGTCACCTTTATCAACGGGACAAGGAGGTCAATCTTCTACAGACTCTATGACATTAACAATAACAACAAATGCAGGACCGTTTAGTGTGACCTCGCAGTCTGAAGATGAAAATATATGGAAAACAGGAGATAATGTAATTATTCAATGGGATGTTGCTAACACAAACTTACAACCAATAAACACCTTGGAAGTATCAATATTATTGTCTTTAGATGCAGGTCAGAGCTTCAATACTTTAATATCTAATTCCACTCCAAATGACGGTGAATTTATTTATAGAGTTCCAAGTGGTTTGTCATCAGAAAATACAAGAATAAAAATAAGTTCTAAAAACTCTATTTATTATTCGATTAATAAAAAACCCATAAGTATTGTGCAAAGACCATTTGCAGTCCTGTTTGATAAGTTTTCTTATGATTTTTGTAGCCCGCTAAGTGAAACTATTTTATTGGACCTTGGAGTTTATGAATCCTTAAATAATCCAATTTCACTAAGTATAGCAAACCTAAACAGTGGATTAAGCTATACATTTAGTCAAGATTTATTTTCATCAAGCACTTCAAGTATCAGTATTAATTTAACTGGATTATCATCCTTGCCTATTGGAGTAAATAGAATTAATATACTTGCAGAATCAGGAAACGTGTCTGCGATTTTTCCAATTGAAATAAATAATTATAAAGAATTAATATCTAGACCCGAACTAATTTCTCCATCTCAAGGAAATCAAGAAGTTCTAGATTTTCAATTTGAATGGAATACTAATCCAAATGTGTCAAAATACATATTTGAAATTTCTTTGGATTCTGATTTATCATCGATAACAAATCAGATAAACACTGAAAACAATTTTATCAATTTACAAGAATTAGATTCTGGAACAACTTATTATTGGAGAGTGGCCTCTGAAAATGAATGTGGTATTAGTGAATGGTCTGATGTTTTTTCATTTGTCACCGCTAAAATTACCAATAATAGTTATGTTGCAAGTAGTTTACCTCTAGTGTTAAATGATGCGGAAGTAATTAATAACCAAAGTGTCAATATTGGATATACCAGTTCTTCAATTTTCATAAGTGATGTAAATGCCATAAGTGACATCGAAGTTCTTGTTAACATTAATCATACTTGGGTATCTGATTTGTCTTTATTTTTAGTTTCACCTGATGGAACTATTTTTAGTCTTGCTGAAAATATTGGATTGGGAACTCAGTCAGGAGCCGGTGATAATTTCACAAACACTATTTTTTATCAAAACGCTAGTGTTTCAATAAATAATGCAAGCCCTCCATTCACAGGAAAATTCCGACCCAATCAACCAATTGATGGTTTGATTGGAAAAACTGCATTTGGAAATTGGACACTTAACATTGAAGATAATGGGCCTGAAGATATTGGCGAACTATTAGATTTTCAAATTAATATGACAATCAAAGGAGAGATGTTAGCAAACAGTGATTTAGATAGTATTGCAGACACAATAGATAATTGTCCCCAAATCACTAATCAAAATCAATCTGATTCTGATTTAGACGGAGAAGGAGATATTTGTGATTTTGACGCGCAAAATAATTTTCAAATCTTAAAATTTGATGAAAGCTGTATTACAAGAAATAATGGTTCAATATCAATTTCAGCTTTTGCAGACTTTAACTATACCTATATCTTATTGGGCCCAAATGGATATAACGAAGAAGGAAGTTTCTTTAAACAAACTGGTAAAATCATCAACAACCTTCAAAATGGAGACTACATGCTATGCATATATTCCAATGGAGAAAATCAAATTGAAAGATGTTTTACCGCTGCAATAAATGAGCCAGAATCATTGTCGGTGAGTACCATAGTAAATTACACTAATCAAGAATTAAATTTAAATTTAAATGGAGGAGATAATTATTATGTTGAATTAAATGGAAGATCTTATAATTATAATAAATCAGATAATATTAGTTTGCCTCTAACAAAAGGAATAAATCAGTTAAATATTACCACTGATTTAGGATGTCAGGGGACATATGAAAGAACAATCAATATAAGTGAGAATGCATATGTTTCTCCTAACCCAGTTGCTTCGATAGCTAAAGTTTATTTAGGAGGATTTGATAAAATTTTTAGCATTAAATTTTACAGTATCGATGGAGAGTTTATAAAATCAAATCAAATAAACCTACAAAATGATGAAAATTATTTTGAATGGTCAATGTCTGAATATCCTCCCGGAGCCTACATAATGAATATTATAAGTAAGACAGGGGGACAATCTATTAAAATCATTAAAAGATGAAAATTAAAATAGTTCTTTTTTTATTTATAATTTATGGTTGTGGAAAGGATTCAATCCCTGATCCAAATCCTGCAGTTCTGTTAGCTCCACAAAATGGTGACAATTGTAACACAGCGACAAGTATTAGCTTTGATCAAAGTAGAGTTGATTTTTCTTGGATAAAATCAGATAACACTGATTATTATGAGGTCATAGCGATTGGTAAATCTTCAAATATAAAATATAAGGATACAACAAGTGGAATTCGATTTAATGGGGAGGTTCCAGAAACTATCAACAAGAAATTAACGTTACCAAAAGGTGGGGCTTATTCTTGGTCGGTGACTTCAATTTCAAATTCCACAATAGTAACAACTCAAAGCGAAATATGGGAATTTTATTTAGAAGGAAATGTAATTGGTGATTTTTTACCTCAGCCAGCAAATTTGATTTATCCTGCAAATGAAGAACTAATATCTCTTGCAAATTCTGATTTGATAGAATTTTTATGGACAAGCACTGATGAGGATAACAATATTTCAGGGTATGATTTTTATTTAGGAACTTCAATTGATAATTTATCAAAACTTGGAGATAAAATTCCTCAAACTTCATTTAATCAACAATTAACCTTAAATACAAATTATTTCTGGCAGGTCATAACTATTGATCTACAAGGGAATAATTCTGCTTCTGGAATTAATCAGTTTCAGACGGAACCTTAAGTCTTATTATTAAAATTATTCATCGTATTTTGAATACCGTCAGTTCCAAAACTTAAGATTATTTTGCAGCTTTGAATTAATTTTTTATTTAATAAAAGTTTTTCTTTTTCCTTCCACTTTCCCAGTACAAAGTCAGTTTGTGATGTTTTTTCTTTATCTCCTATTCCAAATCTTAATCTAGGATAATTGGGAGTATTTAATAGGTCTTCAATACTTTTAAGTCCGTTATGTCCTCCAGAGCTTCCTTTGGATTTCAGCCTAAGTTGACAAAATGGAAGATTTAAATCATCAGTTATGATAAGAATGTTTTCAAGATTGATTTTCTCCTTTTGAATCCAATATTTGACTGCTTTACCACTAAGATTCATGTATGTAGAAGGTTTTATGCATATAAATTGTTTACCCTTATATTTAAAAGTGCTTTTTAAAGCATATCTAGAAAGTTCAAAATTCTTATTATGCTCTTCAATTAGCATGTCTAAAATCTCAAAACCTATATTATGTCTAGTTCCAATATAATCATCACCAACATTTCCAAGTCCAACAATAAGAAATTTTTTCATTTTATCGAATTTAGATCTTTTTTTAAATAAATTAATTAACCACATCATATGCTAAAATAAAAAAAGCACTCCAGATTTGGAGTGCTTTTGACTGCGATAAATCTTAAAATTTATTTTTCTGGGGCAGGAGTAGCTTTGTCAGAAGCTTCTTTGTCTTTAGATTCAGCACCTTCAGCAGCCTCTCCCTCTAACACTTCTTCTTCTTCTTCTTCTTCAACTAAGGAAGCTCGAGATATTTTAACTTGACAAACAACCATGTTATCAGAGTGTTGAAGGGTGTAATTTTCATTTTTTAGATCTGCAGTATAAACTTTATCACCAAGTTCTAATCCAGAAATATCAATAGTCAGATCGTCTGGAAGATTAGAAGGAATGGCTTTGATTTTCAGTTTACGCTTATTTAAAATTAAAGTACCCCCACTATTTAAAACTCCAGGCGCGGCACCCACAATTTTTACAGGAATATTTATAGAGACTTCTCTATCATCAAATAATTGATAAAAATCTACATGAAGTATTGAATCACTTACAGGATGAAATTGGATATCCTGAAGAATTGCATTAATTCTTGTTTCATCTTCCAAAATGATTTCAACAGTGTGAGCGTTTGGCGTATATACTAACTTACTGAAATCAAGTTCTTGTGCAGAAAAGTGAAGAGGATTATCCCCACCATAAACTACACACGGAACTCTTCCAGCATTACGTAGGGCTTTTGTAGCTACTTTACCCACGCTTTCTCTTTTAGATCCTTTAATTGTTATTGATTTCATTTTATATAATTTAATTTCTTATTTAAGTAATAAAGTTTGAACTGATTGATAAATTATTGTGAACACTCTTCATGACCTCGGCAAATAAGGGCGCACAACTAAGTACGCGAACTTTTTCATGGTCTTTTTTTGACGGTATAGAGTCAGTCACTATTAATTCTTCTAATTTTGATTTTTCTATTTTTTCATATGCATTTCCTGAAAGAATTGCATGAGTACAAATTGCTCTTACTGAAAGAGCCCCTCTTTCAATCATTAAATCAGCAGCTTTTGCTAGAGTTCCTGCAGTATCGACCATGTCATCAACTAGAATAACATTTTTCCCTTCTACATCTCCGATTAGCTCCATGTGAGAAATTACATTGGCTTTAGTTCTTTGTTTGTAGCAAATTACAACATCACTTTGGAGGAACTTAGAGTAGGCATATGCTCTCTTTGATCCACCCATATCTGGTGAAGCTATAGTTAAATTGTCAAGTTTTAAAGATTTTACATAAGGGAGAAAGATAGTAGATGCAAATAAATGATCTACAGGCTTTTCAAAAAAACCTTGAATTTGATCTGCATGTAAATCCATTGTTATTATTCTAGTAGCTCCAGCAGCTTCGATTAATTTCGCAATTAGTTTTGCTCCAATTGGAACTCTAGGTTTGTCTTTTCTGTCTTGTCTTGCCCATCCAAAATATGGAAGAACCGCAGTTATATGTCTTGCTGAAGCTCTTTTTGCAGCATCAAGCATTAAAAGCATTTCCATCAGGTTTTCGGAACTTGGATGTGTTGATCCAATTAGAAAAACTCTTGCACCACGAACTGATTCTTCAAAAGAAGGTTGAAACTCACCATCACTATATCTTGAAAACAAAACATTACCTAAAGGATGTCCAAAAGAATTTGCGATTAGCTTTGACAAAGTTTCACTTTGCGTACAAGAAAAGATTTTAGCTGGTGTTTTCAACTGCTTTATACTTTATGAGTTTGCAAATTTATAAATTAATTCTTGTCAGAAGCCTATTAATTGAAAGAAATCATTAGTAAATAGATTTATTTTATAAGTTTGCAGACATTAATGCCTTGGTGGCGGAATTGGTAGACGCGCTGGATTCAAAATCCAGTTCTTTCGAGAGTGTGGGTTCGATTCCCACCCAAGGTACAATCTTCAACTATCCGTATTTGATTTTTATTTTCAAATCTTAGTAAATTTTGTAAATTTAATAAATGAGATTAGCTTTTAAATTATTGATTTTCAAATCATTTTTTTTAATCAGTCAAGATTATACTGGTTCTTATGAATATTTTGAGCCCATAAATGACTCATCTTTAGATGGGCAAAAACTCTTCGTGGAAGAATTGTTAAACTTGGCAGGATATGTGCCTGAAAAAATATGGGTATATCAAACTTTACCAAATAAAGCTCATGTTTTCAGAGTTAAACTAGATTCAATTTCAGGAGGGTTTGTTTTTGTGAGATGGGACAAAATTAAAAAAGAAAATTATATAGCAAATAAATTAATAGATCCTGGTTTGTATTTTAACTTAAAATCTGCGAAGGAAATTATGAGAAAACAAACTAATAAAGCATCATTCTCAACAAATGACGTTTCTATTCAAGCATCTGATCAAAAGTCTATTTCAGAAGATGAATTGATAGGCCTTCGTCAAGAGTTTAATCTAAAAGAGAGAGAAAAAACGCTAGAAGAAGCTAAAGAAAAGTTAAAAAAAAGCTCAAAAAGAAAGTCTAAAAAAAAAAATTCAATTAAATATTTTATATCATTGTTTAGTTTAATTATCGGCTAATTGCGATTACTCCTATTTATTTCCATAATATTAAATTCTCTTACATTGTTTTCCCAAAACTCTGGAGATATTCAAGGAAGGATTATAGAATCTAAATTTTTATCACCTTTAAGTGGTGCTAATGTTCTTATAGATGGAACTTCAATCGGAGTCATTACCGATAAAAATGGGTTTTTCAAAATTGAAAATATTGAAACTAAAACATATAATTTGACTGTTAGCTTCCTTGGATATAAAAGTCAAACTAAATATAATATCATAGTTAAATCTGTCGGAACTTCTGATTTGCTTTTTAAACTTTCCAAAACTTTATACCTTTTAGAAGAAGTAATCTTGTCAAACAGCTCATTTAGAAACAGCATAGAGACACCTTTGTCAACTCAAACCTTTTCTTCAGTAGAAATTGAAACTTATCCTGGCGGAAATAACGATATTACAAAGGTTGCACAAAGCCTTCCTGGAATTTCTCCATCCAGCGGAGGATTTAGAAATGATTTTATTATTCGTGGTGGAGCCCCAAATGAAAGTGTTTATTATTTAGATGGAGTTGAGATACCTAATATTAATCATTTCAGCACACAAGGGAGTGCTGGAGGTCCGGTTGGGATGCTTAATGTTTCTTTCATAAGAGAAGTAACACTTTCTTCTTCTGCATTTGGAGCAGAGTATGATAATCCTTTATCAGGGGTTTTAGCTTTTGAACAAAGAGAAGGAAATAGTAAAAAAGGTTCTGTTAATTTTCGAGTAGGAGCAAGTGAGGCTGGTGCTACTTTTAATGGTCCTATGTTTAAGGGTAAAAAGGAAAGATCAAATACTACATTAATGATTTCTGCAAGAAGGAGTTATCTTCAATTTGTGTTTGAATTAATAGGACTTCCTATTAGACCTGACTACTGGGACTATCAATGGAAGTTAAATCATAAAATAGATGAGCAAAACAGTTTAACCTTCATAGGCTTGGGATCTTTAGATGATTTTTCTGTTGTTTCGCCAGATGATTTTGATCCAGAGCAACAAGGTTTGATTGAAACTACGCCAATTATCCAACAACAGACCATAACAATGGGACTAACTTGGAAGCATAAATTAAAAAGTGGTAATGGACAAATAATCACAACGCTTAGTACAAACAGACTTAAAAATATATTCAGTCGATATGAAGACAATGAGGATAAAACTGGAATCCTCTTCCAAAACGACTCTAAAGAGCAAGAAACCAAAGTAAGAGTTCACGCAATCAATTATTTAGAAGCTTGGAAACTTTCTTATGGGTTAAATATTCAGCAATCTATATATGGAAATAAAACAAAAGACTTAATTAGTAATTTTCAATACAATACTGCGATTAATTTTACTAAATATGGATTTTTTGGAAAGGTTAGCCGTTCTTTTTATAATGAACGTTTAAGTATTGCACTGGGTCTTCGTAGTGATGCAGATAGCTATACAAATGGTTCAAATATTACTGATAATTTATCACCGAGACTCTCTTTTTCTTATGCTTTAGATAGAAACAGTAGATGGAAATTGAACGCTTCAGTTGGCAGGTATTTCAAAATTCCAACATACACTATGCTTGGCTTTCAAAACAATGATGGAGAATTTATTAACAAGTCCAACCGATATACGCAAAGTGATCATTACGTATTTGGCTTTGAATACGGCGTAAGTCCTTCTGCTAGACTTACTATTGAAGCCTTTAGAAAAGTTTATAATCAATATCCTGTTTCAGTTTTAGACGGTGTTTCGCTTGCCAATAAAGGGGCTGACTTTGAGGTTCTTGGAAATGAGGCTATTATTGATAGTGGAAGTGGTTTAAGTCAGGGGGTTGAAGTTTTATTTCAACAAAAATTATCAAATAATTTTTATGGAATTTTTGCATATACACTTTTTAGCAGTAAATTTTCTGGATTAGAAACTAGAAAACTTCCATCTTTATGGGACAGTGGGAGTCTTATTACTTTTACAGGAGGATATAAGTTACCTAAAAACTGGGAATTAAGTGCTCGTTATCGTTATGCTGGGTCAACTCCATATGCTCCTACAGATGTATCAGCAACTTTGACAACCTATCCTAAAATTGTTCTTGATTACAGTCGTCTTGGTCAGGATAGATTAACTTCTTTTAAGCAAGGTGATATTCGGTTAGATAAAAAATGGAACTTTGAGAAATTATCTTTTAACTTCTATATAGAATTACAAAACTTTTTGTCACAAGATATTACTAGGCCTGATGAGTTTAGTTTAGCAAGAAATGCGAATGGCAACTTAATTACTCCTCGAGAACTTATAAAAATTGAGCGTGAAGACAGAAATACTCCACTTCCATCTTTTGGTCTTGTGTTTGATTTTTAGAATTTATTAAAATGCATTTAAACCTGTAACATCTAAACCTGTAATTAATAAATGAATATCATGGGTTCCTTCGTAAGTTAGAACCGACTCTAAATTCATCATATGCCTCATCACTGAGTATTCTCCAGTAATTCCCATTCCTCCAAGCATTTGTCTTGCTTGTCTTGTAATGTTTGCAGCAATTTCAACATTATTTCTTTTAGCCATTGATATTTGCGCTGATGTAGCTTTTCCTTCATTTTTTAAAACGCCAAGCCTCCATGCTAGAAGTTGAGCTTTTGTAATTTCAGTTATCATTTCAGCTAATTTTTTTTGCTGTAATTGTTTTCCTGCAATTGGCTTATCAAATTGAACTCTTTCTTTTGCATAACGAAGCGCTGTGTCATAACAGTCCATCGCTACTCCAATTGCTCCCCAAGCAATGCCATATCTAGCTGAATCAAGACATGAAAGAGGTGCTCCTAATCCAGATCTTCCAGGAAGTATATTATTTTTTGGAACTTTGACATTGTTAAATACTAATTCACCAGTTGCTGAGGCTCGTAAAGACCATTTGTTATGAGTTTCAGGAGTACTAAAACCTTCCATTCCTCTTTCTACGATTAGACCATGTATTCTGTTTTTATCATCTTTAGCCCAAACAACAGCTATGTCAGCAAAAGGAGAGTTTGATATCCACAATTTAGCTCCATTTAATAAATAATGATCTTCTTTTTCTGTAAAACGAGTTGTCATTCCACTAGGGTTAGAGCCATGATCAGGTTCTGTTAATCCAAAACAACCCATTAACGAGCCATCAGCTAATTTTGGTAAATATTTTTTCTTTTGTTCTTCAGTTCCATATTTCCAAATAGGGAACATAACAAGCGAAGATTGAACAGATGCGGTTGACCTAATTCCTGAATCACCTCTTTCAATCTCTTGCATTATCAGGCCATAACTTATATGATCTAATCCTGCGCCACCATACTCTTCGGGAATATAAGGCCCAAAAGCTCCAATACTAGCTAATCCAGGAATTAGTTTTTTTGGAAAAGTAGCCTCTTGTGAGTGTTTTTCAATTATTGGAGATACATTTTTTTTAACCCAACTCCTTGAAGCGTCTCTAACTAATTTGTGTTCTTCAGTTAGTAAATCATCAAGATTATAATAGTCGGGGGCAATAAATAAGTCTGGATTCATAGTCTATTTGTTATAGGGCATATAAAGGTACATGTTTTAATAAAATCATTAATGAAAAAGATCAATAAGTCCATCAGGTAGATTCACCAAAATACTTTTATCTTTCCTGTTTAAGTTGATTAGTAAATCATCATGTAAGGGAATCAATATTTTTTTATTACCATCATTAACTTCAAATAGCGGTTGGGCAGTTTGATCATTTATTTTTAAAATAGTTCCGATTTCACCTTTTTTTTGATCTATAATTTTGAATCCAATAACTTCATGATAATAAAACTTATTTCCCGTTAAGTTTGGAAGAAGCTCAAGTGGAAGATATATTTTTTTTCTTAATAATACATTAGCCGCTTCTTCACCGGATACATCTTCAAGTTTAAAACGTAATAGGGATGATTTATGAACTAAACAATGTTTAACAAAATACGGAATTAACCTATTTTCAATATCTATAAAAACACTTGTTAAGGAAGTGTAGCTATTGATGTTATCCGTATCAGTTTTAACTAGTAGCTCTCCTTTAAAACTATACTTTCCAATTATAGTGCCCAGATAAAAACAGGCCTCTTTTTTCATGGAAATATTATGAAGATATTATTTTTCAGGAGCAGAGGCTTCTTCAGTAGCAGGATTCTCTTCAACAGCAGGAGCCTCTTCAGCAGCAGGAACCTCTTCAGCAGCAGGAGTCTCTTCAACAGCAGGATTCTCTTCAACAGCAGGAGCCTCTTCAGCAGCAGGAACCTCTTCAGC